>JAIQZR010000198.1 GCA_021777035.1 Candidatus Scalindua sp.
TATTATCTTTATTACTTCCACATGTACCAACCTTTCCTCCTTATAATATGTTAATCAGAATTTACATATTATAAGACCTGTTACTTTGTGTGGTACACTTTTGCTTTGCCGCCTGGTACACTTCTACGATACCAAAATCAAGGGTGGTGGATGAGTGAAAAGTTCGATGGTGTGCGTGGATATTGGACAGGCAAAAAGCTGATATCTCGTCAGGGAAATCCATTTCGTGCTCCAGAATGGTTTACCAGTGGTTTTCCGCCAACCCCACTGGATGGTGAACTCTGGATAGGAAGAGAGCAATTCCCGGAGCTTGTAAGTATTGTTCGCCGAAAGAGCGCTGATACCGATTGGAGGAAAATTCGTTATGTTATCTTTGATGCTCCTCAAATAGAAGGTGGTTTTGAAAAACGCCTTGATTATGCACGCCGCTGGTTTCTAGAACACCCAAACCTGTTTGTTGAAGTACTGGAACAGCAAATATGTGAAAGTGACGAACATCTTCGGGAAAAACTAATGGCGATTGAGTCTCTTGGAGGTGAAGGGGTGATGTTAAGGAGACCAGGTTCTCTGTATACCGTAGGGCGTTCCCACGATTTATTAAAAGTAAAAACCTACGAAGATGCAGAAGCAACCGTTATCAAACATCTTCTCGGTTCCGGAAAAAATGCTGGACGGCTTGGATCACTGTCAGTGGAGCTTCCCAACGGGATACAATTTGCAATAGGAACCGGTTTTTCTGACCGGGAGCGGGACAATCCACCTCCAATCGGGAGTATCATCACATTTAAATATTATGGGTTTTACAAATCAGGCATTCCTAAATTTGCCTCTTTCCTTCGTGTTCGTGAAGAATACTGATTAATTCTCACGCCAAGCCGCCGAGTAGAGAGCAGACGCAAAGCAAGCACAATAAAAAATTATAAAAGTTTTTTGTTCGTTAACTTGCCCGGCCTCTCTTTCGAGAGGATTCCAGTTTTGGAGTCCTCTCGAAAGAGAGGTTAGGGTTCGAGAAAAAATAAGGGAATGCGTGAAAACTGCGAGACTGCATACATATTAGTTTTCGATCTGATTTTCCTTGTGTTTCTTCAACCATATTATTTGATACGGCTCTAATATTAGATCCTGACTATTAATTTTTGTAAGCGTAATTATATCAACTAAATTGTCGGTATACTCATCGGGAAGAACAATTTCCACACCATCTCCAGTAAAATTAAATAGCGCAAGTATAGACTCATTATCGTCGTTGGCATATCGCTTAATGGCAAATACTTTACTCCCCAAATCCAGGAACTCATATTTTCCAAAAGGATTAAAAGCCTCTTCATTTATTCTTATCGATAAAAGCTGTTTATACCTTTTAAAGAGGATTTTTTGCAAACTACCCTCTTCTTCAAGCAACTCTTTTAAATTGTCATAATTCAATCTGTCTCTATTAATGGATCTATTGATCCTGGTTCTTCTCACTGCCTCTTGATAATTCCTGGAACCGACAAGTGAATGAAAATAGATACCCGGCACACCAGGCATTGCGAGAGCAACTGCTTGTGAAAGTATCATCCTTTTCACTCTTACATTGTCATCTTCTTCAGGATTTGTCAACAAATCAATATAACTGCAATTTAGCTCATAAGGAGACTCCTCCTCGTCTCCAATCGCCCTATAAGAAGCAAATCCTCCATGCCCAATAGAAGTCCGCACTAAAAAGCTCATCTCGTTAGCGTCTAAAATTTCGTTTACGGCCCTGACACCAATACCATCATGGCTTGCTGTAAAATTAAAGAAACATACCCCATCACTTGGAAGAGCTAACTCTTTTGCCCAATTTGTTAGTTTTTCTGTATTAGATTTTAAAATAGAAAATGCCAGGAGCGGAGGAAGCGCAAAGTTATAAACCATTTGCGCCTCATCATCACCACCTCCAAAATATGAAATATTTTCACCGTGAGGAACATTTGTCTCTGTAATAATTATAACCTCAGGCGCAACCGCATGCATTACTTCACGCATAAGCTGGATCAATTCATGAGTTTTTGGAAGATGTACACAGGGTGTTCCCAACTCTTTCCATATATAAGCAATTGCATCAAGCCTTATAAGCGAAGCACCTTTTGCAATATATGAAAGCAGTACATCTAAAATCTTTAGCAACACGTTGTAATTGGCATAATTCAGATCTACCTGATCACTGCCGAATGTTGTCCATATATTTCTGATCTTCCCCTCATCATCAACAAACTCTGTTAAAAGTGGTGATGTCCTTGGTCTTATAACATTTGACAAATCTGTACTTGGGTCAACGTTGATAAAAAAATCTTCAAACTCCGGAACGTCTGCTAAATAGCAGTTAAACCACCTGCTTAATTGTGACATGTGATTAATGACACCATCAAACATTATCCTGTGGTTCTTCTTTATATTTTCTATATCTTTCCATGAACCTTTGAGCGGACAGACGCCCTTGTAGTTTACAATTGAAAAGCCATCATCTGACGAATACGGATAAAATGGTAGTATATGAACAGTATTGATAACATCCTGCACATACTCATTTAAAAATCTATATAAAGTTGCCAGTGCCGTTTCACCATGGTGAAAAATCTGGTCTCCATAGGTTATGAGTATAATGTCTTTGTGGGTCAAATAATATGGAGTGCTTTTTACCTTTTGTTTATACTTATTGATTAGAGCAAGAACCTTCTCATAGGCATCAGCAGAGTCCTCTTTGGAGTAGATAAAATCCAATGACTCTTTGATCAGTCTCAATCGGTTTTCTGCTGTAAGCCGAGTATAGTGCTCTTTGTTTGTCATAATATTAATCCTGCAATGTTTCCAGTGTTTCCCACCGTTTATAGGCGTTATCCAATTCGGAATGTAAGACAGACAATCTTTCCCTTATAGCGGTGGCCTCATCATTCCCCTTCTTATAAAACATTGGATCACTCACGTCCTGATATAATTGATTCTGCTCTTCTTCCAGGCCCTCTATTCTCCGTGGCAGGGTTGCAAGCTCACGTTGTTCTTTATAATTAAGCCGGAGAGGACGTTCACTATTTTCGTCCAGTCTATCAGTCTTTAATTGGGGTTGTTTTTTCTTGTCTGCTTCAAACTGTTTTCTCTGTCGAAGCCAATCATCATAACCACCAACATATTCATTAACGCCTCCTTCACCTTCAAACACAATAGTACTGGTTACCACATTATTGAGAAATGCTCTATCGTGACTTACAAGAAGTAGCGAACCCTTATAGTCCAACAACAACTCCTCCAGAAGCTCCAGGGTCTCTACATCAAGATCATTTGTCGGTTCATCCATCACGAGAACATTTGCCGGCCTGGTAAATAACCGTGCAAGAAGAAGGCGGTTACGTTCCCCACCAGACAGAACACTGACATTGGTGCGTGCTCGCTCAGGCGAGAATAGAAATCCCTGTAAATACCCTATCACATGTTGCTGCTTGCCGTTTAATGTAATAAAATCATTCCCATCTCCCACATTGTAAAATACGGACTTGTCTTCCTGTAGTTGTTCACGAAGTTGGTCAAAATAGGCTATTTGAAGATTAGTGCCATGTTCTACTATTCCCTGCTGGGGATCCAGTTCACCAAGCAAAAGACGTAAAAGCGTGGATTTGCCAGCGCCATTAGGCCCGATAATACCTACTTTATCTCCCTTCATAATCGTTGTAGAGAAGCCTTTTATTATCGGAGTGTTATCATATCCATATCCCAGGTTCTCAACATTTATCACCTTCATTCCGGAACGTTCTGTTTCTTGTGTCTGCATTCGTACTGTTCCACTTAGAGTACGTCGTTCTCTACGAGTAATACGCTTTTTTTCAAGCTCCCTTACCCTCCCCTCATTTCGAGTACGACGGGCCTTAATACCCTGCCGTAACCATATTTCTTCCTTTGCCAGTTTCTTGTCAAAAACAGACCACTGTTTTTCCTCTGCATCAAGTAGCGCCTGTTTGCGTGAGAGAAATGTTTCGTAGCCACACTCCCAATCAACAAGATTTCCTCTGTCAAGCTCAATGATACGGTTTGCTATCTTCTTTAAGAACATCCGATCATGTGTAACAAAAAAAACTGTTCCTTCGTATCGCAATAAAAACTCTTCCAGCCAATTTATTGATTCAATATCAAGATGGTTAGTTGGTTCATCAAGTAATAATATCTCAGGTTTGCAGACCAAGCCCTTTGCAAGTAATACTCGACGTTTTAAACCGGATGAGAGGGCCTTGAATTCAGCACTGGCATCCAATTGCATCAGCGAAATCACCTTTTCAACCTGGTGACGTGTTTCCCAATCATGTCCAATATCCTGTCTTGTATGGTTGCGATCAACTTTTTTTAGACCATCATGTACTATTTCGAATACGGTGCCATTTAATTCTCTTGGAATTTCCTGGGAGAGATACGCGGTACAAAGCCCTTTTTGCCGGGCAATATTTCCTGAATCAGGAATCAGCTTCCCATTAATCAACTTAAGCAAAGTAGATTTTCCCTCACCGTTACGACCAACAAGGCAGACCCTTTCACCACTTTCTAACTGTAGGTTAACTTTATCTAATAATAGAGGACCGCCAAAGCTAATACTTACTTTTTGCAAACTTAACAACGCCATGAATATGTTCCTGAAATGAAATCTTTCCTATATATATTTGAAATTATAAAGAAATAATCTGAATGTATAAAAAAGGACACATCCCATCTACCTTCAATTGAAATGTGTCCTTTTTATATATCCAATGTTCTCTCCGATAGTATACTAAAACCGGTTTGGTCTTTGAATTTCATTCAAAACTATTTTAACGTATAGGAAATTCAAAGTTGGCGGGTAACCTGCCCGACTTCGCTATTCAGGTGGGGAAACCCGCCCTACAAAAATATTATGTTTTTTTACTCGTAGGTCGGGTTTCCCCGCCTGTACCTATTCGGGCAGGTTACCCGGCATTTTTTAACAGACATCATGAAGGCAAAGAATTTTGCCGAAGGCTTAACTGATCAGAGTTACGTTATGCAACGACAGCCTTGAAAAATTACTTGCTCTGATAAGTCTTGACAATAGCCTTCTTTTCAATTTTTTTCATTAAACTTTCAACCTCCTCTTTTTTGGGTTCATTAAACGTTTCGCCAACCTGATATTGAAAAATCGTTTTAATACTTTCATTGTACATGTCTTCCGTCAAACAGGTAAAGTCCAGTAGCTTTACATCTGTATTACTCAACAAATAAGTAATTTGATCAAAAAGGCCGCTGGTAGAAACACCGGAATGAACAAACGAATCCTGTCCAAGAAAGCCTTTAACTGTCACAATAAATTCTAATAATTGAGAAATTTGATATTGTGCACTAATAATGGTTTTTTCCAAGTTCTTCTTATTCAACAGAGAACTCTTCGAGTAGTCAATAGAAGGATCTGACTCCTTAAAAATCGTATTGTTATCACTCCTTCTGCTGGACGTTATACGGCTCTCAATATCATTTACTATTACAATCATTTTATCAAACTCTTTTCCTATTTTTTCAAAATTTGATTGCTGACCGTAATAAGCTGTAGCTTTCAGTTTTTTATGAAATGCTATTAACTCTTCCAGGAATCCATCAAGCTCCTTCAGACTAAAAGAGAGGAATTCTCGGTCTTTCTTAAATGTACTAATTCCTCTCATCTCTTTTTTCTTCTCAACGATATTTTGAATACCTGTTTTAATATTGAGCAATGTAGTAAAGGTTTTATCCTGGTTCATCTCCTGAGCAAGTGATAGAACAGCGCCAGTTTGTTTCATTGATGAAACATCCTTACTGTTTACAAAATCTTCCAACTTGTTAGCATTATCTAAAAATTTTACATAATAATCCTCTTTTAATGGTTTATCATGAAGGAGTGCCTGCAGATCAGCCAAAATACCATGTATCTTTTTCTCTTCCTGCTTAGTTTTAAATTTGACCATCCGACTCAGCTTACCGGAAAGAATTACAAATTTATTCTTCCTGTTAAAGAGATCCTGGAACTGTTCTTGTACATCCTTATTTTTATTAATGTCTTTGATTAATTTTTTCAGCTGTTCTAATGCATCAGACAAATTCGTGAGGTAAGGCACATTTTTTCTTGCTTCCAGATGAGCATCCATACCTGAATCTGTCTTCAATTTGGATATTTTACGAAACCCGTCTTTAACTTGTAGTAGAAGAGCACGAACATCCTCTTCCTGTTCAGTTGTCACGTTTTTTTCTTTATCTGCGACCGGTTCTTGAGATGATTCCGTTGAAGAGGACAACAAAGATTTAGCGCGCTCTTTTATGGTCGCCATGAGTCCTCTCGAAGGGTTTTCAGGTAGGCGCGGTTCCGTCCTAATATTTTCCTGTTTAGCAGAGACAGTTTTTTGCGCCGACATGGAGTCAAGATACGCCAGTAACTTTCTGAAAGCACTCAGCAATTCGAGATAATCATTTTTTAATAATGAGTGGTTTGAAATTGAACTAAATTGTTTCAATTCCTGATAGCTTGAGCTTAAGTCATCTTGTTCACTTTGAGAAGCGAAATCATGATCGGATAGTTTTCCACCTAACTTTTCTATAAGTGAATTAACGGATTCCGCACATTTCTGCAAAAGACCATATTCTTCAAGGAATTTAAAGTGTACATCAAGCCTGTTTGTTGCGGAGTAGACATAACTATCGTATGCGGGAAGAACCTTCCAGTTATCTTTCTCTACAATATGTTCAAGCTTTAAGACATCCAAGAACAGTTCATTATTAAATAATAACGGATTGCCCTCATTGGTAAGATGATCAAATAACTCGGTAAAAAGTCCAAGATTATCTATATTGTTTTCAACCATTTTAAGGTCTTCTTCCTGCTCCTTGAAGATCCGGTATTGAAAATAGTGTTGTTCCAGATCCAGCATAATAACTAATGTTATAAAATGCAGATTTAAAAATACTTCCTTTAGACCTGTACCGGTAAATACTTTGTTCGCTGTTGCAATTTCGTTTAATCTTAATTCACTTCCCAACGTTTTGGTTGTTAATGGCAAACCTTTATAAACTAAATAGCCGTCCAGCCTACCTGAATATTTCTCCTTGGTCGTTGCAGTAGTAACGTAATTACAGCTAATATCATCCGGTGTGAAGTTACTTAAATGATTTTGTTCATCCTCATCAATAATCAACATGTTACTTGCACCTTTGGGAAGTCCTGTTTTACAATGTAATACTAAATGCCGTTTCATGAGAAATTGTATTAATTCAACTATTTCGGTTTGTGTGGCCGTTATATTTGCCTCCACAACACCACTCTCTTCGACAGTCCTGTAATTATCAATTTTCCCTTTACGAAAGAAATGCTTAGATATAATTTTAAGAGTTTTTTCGAATGAATTTCCAATAACCTCTCCTTTAAAACTAACCAAAAGAGACTTCAGTGGCTCTTCAAGTACTGTTTTTTTGACCTTTTCTTTAATTTCAGCTATTTGCGAACGTACAATATCAGAGCTGTGAAACTTCTTTTCCAATAATTTATAATAATGATTATTGGTCTCAGGAGTCTTTATTTTTACTTTCATTTTTGCTTTTGCTTTCATTTTTTCTCCTTCAAGTTTTTTCTTTTACACTTATTTGAAGCTGGTAATAAACAAAACTTTTATTTATATAGTATAATTTTACTTTATGGCTGCATGTAATCAATAATAATAATTAATAAGTGTAGCATATATTATATTTAGTAATTATTCTGACTAATCATAATATATTAATATACTTACATTAACAATTCCATGCTCCTGTTTGTTATTATTATACGTGGACTCATTATAATAAATTAGATTACTATTGTACAATTACTTAATAAAGAATAATCTATCTCCACGGTCAATCGACATATATCTTTCTAACACAAAGCAGAAAAATACTTATACATATCGCTTATATGCCAATCCTGATAACTTAACCGCATATATTAATCCGGTAGTTTCTCTTCATTAAATATCATATTCTCTTTGACATAACAACCGATTTTTCTTATTTTTACAACGCATAATAATCAACATCTATATAAATAAAAGTGGTATTCAAGATACAGAAATGCAGTTAGATTTTTGAAGGGAAATCGTTGAAATTAGATCTTTATCAAATTGACGCTTTTACAGACAAGCTTTTTAAGGGAAACCCGGCAGCAGTTATTCCACTTGAAACGTGGCTCCCGGATAACAGCATGCAGTCTATTGCAGAAGAAAACAACCTCTCAGAGACAACTTTTTTTGTGCCGACAAACAGAGGATTTCATATTCGCTGGTTTACGCCAAGAACTGAAGTTAACTTGTGTGGCCACGCAACCCTGGCGGCAGCTTATGTAGTATTTAATATCCTGGGTTACAATAAAAACAGGATAGAATTCGAATCCAAATCAGGAAACCTGATCGTTTTACAAAATGGCGATTGGCTTGTCATGGATTTTCCAGCACAACCGGCCATCTCCTGTAATATACCGGACAACATAGCAAAGGCATTTGATAAAGTACCGATTGAGTGTTTGCAGTCAGAAGACTACATTGTAGTCTTTGAAACAGAAAATGACATCTTATCAATTAAACCGGATATAAATTATCTAAAAAAACTTGATCTGCGTGGCGTTATCATTACGGCAAAATCAAAACAATATGATTTCGTGTCCCGCTTCTTCGCGCCAAAGCATGGAATAGACGAAGACCCGGTAACGGGTTCCGCCCATACCCAACTAATACCGTACTGGGCACAAAAACTTGGCAAAACAAAAATGAAAGCGAAACAAATATCAAGTCGTGGAGGAGAACTTGTTTGTGAGTTACTCAGCGATCGTGTATTAATATCAGGAAAGGCGGTGAAATTTTTAGAAGGTAAAATAGAACTCAAGATTCTGCCAGATTCTGACATCAACATGAATATTATTGAGACATAGCTAACTGCATCAGGAAAGGTTACCATGAAAAATTACGATGTTGTGATCATTGGAGCTGGAGCAGCAGGCTTGATGTGCGCACTGACGGCTGGGCAGAGAGGACGCAAAATCCTGGTTCTGGATCACTCTGACCGTATGGGCAAAAAAATAGTGATTTCAGGTGGAGGGCGTTGCAATTTTACCAACCTTTATCTTGATGCAAAGTGCTATATCTCTAGTAACCCGCACTTTTGCAAATCAGCATTGAATCGATTCAGTCAGTACGATTTCATTTCGTTAGTTGAAAAGCATGATGTGCCTTATCAACAGAGGCAATTGGGACAACTTTTCTGTAACGAAAACGCTGTTGAGATCTTGAACCTTTTATTGGAAGAGTGTCGGCTCTCAGGCGTAAAAATCCAAAATAGATGTATAATTAAAAATATAGAAAAAGATGACTGCTTTACTGTTAAGGCTAATTCTGAAAGTTATGTGACAGAATCACTTGTTATAGCGACTGGTGGCTTATCTATGCCAAGGATAGGGGCCACCGGTTTCGGATATGAGATAGCTGAACAGTTTGGACTCAAGGTTTTATCCCGTCAACCAGGGCTAGTCCCGTTGACCTTCAGCAACGATGACCTGGAACACTTCAGTGATCTTTCCGGTATATCTGCAGTGGCTACAGCTTCCTGTAATGGGCATTCATTCAGAGAATCCATACTTTTTACTCACAGGGGAGTGAGTGGCCCGGTCATATTACAGATTTCAAACTACTGGCAACCTGGAGATGAAGTTGTCATCAATCTACTCCCGGATATCGACCTGGCCAAAACCATAAAACGGTGGCAGAAGGAACGACCAAAAGCAGAGCTTAAAAACCTGATAGGAGAGCTGCTATCCAGACGCGTTGCCCATCGGTGGTTAGAATTATGGTACCACAGCAAACCAGTCAACCAATACAATGAAAATGAGATCGAAGAAGTTGCTAATATTTTTCATACATGGCGTATCAGGCCCTCTGATACAGAAGGATACAATGTAGCAGAAGTGACACGAGGTGGTGTTGACACAAATGAACTCTCATCCAAGACCTTCGAAGCGAGGAAGACAAAGGGTCTCTATTTTATCGGTGAAGTTGTTGACGTCACAGGCTGGCTGGGTGGTTACAATCTCCAATGGGCCTGGTCTTCCGGTTTTTGTGCCGGACAGTTTGTTTAAATTCTGAAATACGATTGATGAGATACCTTAACTATGTCGATAAAATAGGTATGGTGTTACCCGATTCTCCAGGAGGATGACAAGAAAATCATGTGTGTTTTAAGATTGCCAAATTTGTGAACAATACTTTTCCATCCAGCCCCGGAATTACCAAATTTCAAGATCATGGTCTTCATGAGAATCTACAATTTTTATATTTGTGATACAATTCCCATCTGCATCAACTTCAAAATCATGTCTACCGCAAAAGGACTGCCCCAAAGAGTAAACTGAATTGTCTAACTTGAAAGGGACTGCTGTTTGAGCTTCACTAATTTTGTCAATAATGATTTTACATACAGTCCCGGAATTACCAAATTCTAAATCATATTTTGGATCAGTCGGATCAGGTGAAGTTAATTTAAACCAACCATTTCCTTCATTAACAATTTTCCAATTTCCACATAGTCCACCTTCATTTTCCGGTACCAGTGCAACGGTGTATGGTTTAGTTTTATCCAGATAAAAACGAAACTCATGAACATATCTTGGTGTATGTTCACACCACATAAAAACTTCAGCTCTTTTTTGTTTCACATTTAAGCTAGTTGTGAAATTGATAATACCGTTACTGGTATTTCCATATATTGTTGTCGCATTAATTTCACCAATTAAAGGGGGAGTGCTATTTAATCCCTTATAAGAAATTTCGCACTTAATTTTAAATACTCCATCTTTAGGTTTTTTTGGTGTAATATAGCTTACCTTATATTGCCCCCCCAAATCTCTAATAATGGTTTGGAAACGCTCCAATAAAACACATATGTCTTTAGCATGAACATATGTCCCACCTGTCTGCCTGGATATATCTTCTAATATATATTCTTCATGAACTTCTCCAACCCCAATATTGTAAATATGAACATCCCGTTTGAGTGCAAGTTCAATTATGTCTTTTGGAGTACCGGCACTACCATTGTCAAACCCATCAGACAAAAACAGCAATGCCCGAAAAACTCTTGGATTATGTTTTGAAGAATACTGCTCTAAACCCATATAAACCGCATCCCAGCAATTTGAGAAATCGCTATATATTTCCTCTGATGCAAAATTAGTAATTGCGTCTTTCGCCGCACTTTTACTAGTTACGAATGACTGTAGAATTGATGGTTGGGCGTCGGGTCTGTGAAACTCTATCGCACCTATTTGATGAGTTTCCTTGAGACTGTTTATCAGAGATTTTACCCCCATAATCATAGTTTCAATACCATGATAGTTCTTTTTCATTGAAGAAGAAAAATCTAAGACAAGCATAACTTGCAGTTGAAAATCATCCTGAGTAGAAAGAAAAGCACGACTTTCCGAATAGTCAATCTCTTTCCCGTTTTCCCATATTTTCAAAGAGTTCCAATTAAGTTCTGACGGATTAATAATTACAGCATGATTATATTGATCTCGTAGAGAAAAAATGTATTGAACATTACTGGGAGTCTGGTGCGCTCTATAAATATTCTTAAACACGATCCTATCAAATTGGTAGCCAATCGCCACTGGAGACACTTCATCATAAAATTCACTATTTTGAGCATCTTCAACTTTAATAGTATATTCTTGTCCGCCAGGAAGAAGATCTTGTGTTAACTGCCATTTAAATTCGCCAGGACTTACATCATCATTTCTAAATTGATAATAATTCGCAATATTTTCAACTACACAACCATTCGAAAGAAGATAAATGTTAACAAAATCAAATATACCCATAGTCGCATTCCAACTTAAGGTAACTTCACTTCCAATCTTAAGTGCGGTATTCGCTAAAGGAGTATTTATGGCTATAGAGTCTTCTCCTCTTTTTGCCAAAAACTTAACAGTTTTATCCCCTCCAGTCGATTTAATATTGATTGATCCTTCATGACTGCCGATGGATAGTTTGATCCTGTCTATTCTTATCTTTATAGTCTCTGGCTCTTCAGAAACCGTCCCTGACGTCGGATAAACTGAAACCCAGGAACTATCTTCACCAGTTTCGATTCTAAATGTTGACGATTTTTTCCCAAAATCAAAAATCCCAAAATTAAAGATCCCAAAAATACCTTTTTTCTCAAAACTATTATTAACCGTAATTAACTTCTCTTTTTCTCCATCCTTAAAGTCCAAATAGCTTGGAGTAACTTTAATACTGGGAACACTATGAAAACTCATAACATAAACAGCTACAGCAAAAAACAACAAAACAGCTATAGCAATTTTCACGACTTTTCTTATTTTTTTAATGTCTTTTTTTTCACTTTCCATACTTTATGTAATATCCTTAAACACCAAGCCTTCTTTATATATGTAAATACCGTTAAAAATATAAGTTAAATGCTATAATTTGTCAAGTAACTTAACAGAAACAAAGGTATGGTGTCCCCCCCCGATTCCCCATCAACTTCATATCAATCAGTAACCCAGCAATTCCATTTACCCTTCTGCAAATCCTACAAAATGTGCCACCTAGTGGCGAACTACTTTATTTATTCTATTCTTACCTAAATTGAACGATTCTTGATCAGAACGGCAAATGGTCTCTATATTTTTTTGGTATAGTCAAGCAGATTAGGTTTTCGAAATATGCAAATGAAATAAAAGGCAGACGCATAAACTCGGCTTGCATAAAATACGCATACTATTTATTGTACACTAATAATTTTCAAGTACTATATGCAGCTTTACTCTTCTCCAGAATGGAGTTTATGCGTCTGCTCTATACATAACTACCTGCTTCTCATTCTCCCATCTGTCTTCTTGAAATTTCAAATTCTAATTCCTTTATCCTGTCTTCAAGAATAAATACTTCACTTTTAAGTGGGATATAATGTGCTGGCTTCTTTAGTTCAGCTTTGCAATGTTCGAGTTGGTTCTCTAGTTCTCTGTCATCGATCTTGTAATTCGAGAAAGGAAAGTAGATAACCATCGGAAGCACATAAAATATGCCATCGTGCAAATCCGAGGTTAAGCCAAACCTATTAACAGATAAGGTTAATACTCATGATGCATGAAAGAAATTTTATCTTTATCTTTAATTTGCGGATGCAATAAATCTTTTAAAATCTATCCAGGAATTCTTTGCCCTTCTTGATATTTTCAATAGGATCCTGCATTGTTTTAGAATTGATAACATAGGATCCATAATACCCGGTAGAGTCAAGTGCAGAAGCGAACTCTTCTACCTGTATAATGCCATCTCCAATGGGCACCTCTATCTGTCTCCCCTCTTCCGTTTGCCTGGTGTCCCATAGATTTGTATGGACTATATATTCGTGTAATTCATATATGCCATTTATAGAATCCAGGTTGGCTATCATTAGAGAAGCCGGATCATAGATTAATTTAACCCCATCAGTGTGTAATGATTTTAGAAAATCTTTCAGTGTAGAGTAATTATCATATGATGCTTTGACTGCCATCCTGCATCCATAATTTTCAGCATGTTGGCCAATCTCGCTGAGAGCCGTATTTACGGCATGCCAATGTGTAGTGCCATTATCTGTCGGTATGCTGCCTATCTGTAAGGTCACAATATTGGTTTGTAAATCCAGCGCAAGGTTTATAATCTCTTTCGTTCTCTTTATAATAAAATCAAATTCGTTATGATTGATAAAACCAACACCAAGCTCCCCACCCAAGGCACAAAGAGACAATCTGTTTACGTCTATTATACGTCTTAGCTCCCGCCTGCCGGTCATGGATAAATTCTCAGGAGCTATCTCTCTTTGTGTTGCATCAATTTGAACACTTTTAAAGCCAAGCTCTGAAGCTGCATTGATAGCATCCTTAATCCTTAGTCTAAACGATTCCAGCACAACGCCTGTTTTTTGTCTTATCATGGCACCAGCACAATTTTCCCAAACTGTTTTCTATCCAACATCTTTGTTTGAGCGATCAACGCATCTTTAAGAGGATAGACAGAGTCTACGACAGGTTTCAGCTTTCCGGATTCAATAAGTCTCAAAACCTTCAGCAATTCGCTCCTGCTTCCCATATAACAACCTGAAATGGATAGCTGTTTGGCAAATAGAAATCTTATATCTAAACTTACTGTTTGACCGCTTGTCGCTCCGCAGGTAACTATTCGACCTCCCCGCTTAAGGCATAACATGCTCTTTTCCCACGTGTCAGGGCCTATATGTTCAAATACCAGATCAACACCTTTACCATCTGTAAACTCATTTACTTTGTCTGCAAAATCCTCTTTTGAATGGTTTATTACAAGATCGGCACCAAGTTCTCTTGCTTGTTCCAATTTCTTATCACTACCAACGGTCGTAATAACGGCTGCTCCACTGAGCCTGGCGATCTGTATGGCAGCACTACCAATGCCGCTACCGGCAGCATGGATAAGGACAGTTTCTCCTGTTGTTAAATTTCCACGTGTCTTCAGCATATTCCATGCAGTCAGGAATACCAGTGGTACCGCAGCCCATTCCTCAAAGGACAATTTATCCGATACCGGAATTATGTTTTCCGCCGGAGCCTTTGCATACTCCGCATAGCCGCCATTTACCTGAAAGCCCATAATCCTGAATTCATGGCAAAGACTGTCGTTTGAAGAGAGACAGAATTCACACTTGCCACAACTTATTCCCGGCGCGATAAGGACACGTTGGCCTATGCTTAAACCCTTAACTTTAATTTCACTGCCAATCCCTGCTATTTCTCCTGCAATCTCGCAACCAAGTATATGTGGCAGTGGTAGTGTGACACCCGGCAATCCTTCTCTTACCCAGATATCAAGATGATTTATACCACATGCCTTTACTTTAACGAGGACTTCAGAAGGAGAAATCTCAGGATCCGCAAAATTGGTATATACTAATTTATCAACACTACCGTGTTCTTTAAAGACCGTTGCCTTCATTATTCTACTTTCTCAAATGCGTCTTTGTTGGCTCCACACGCCGGACAAACCCAATCTTCCGGTAAGTCCTCAAACGGTGTACCGGGAGCAATCCCACTAGTCTCGTCCCCTTTTTCCGGATCATATATATAACCGCATACAGTACATTCCCATTTAGTCATTTTTCAATCTCCTTTAATGTAAACTGAATTTATTTTGCATTCACTAAAATAATCACGCCAGACTGGCAGCGACAGAAACACACACCTCATTGCCTTCAAAATATTCTCTTACTCCGGATATTACGTTTCCAATAGCCGTGTCAATAGGTTCATTTATTGACGCTCCGGCAGCACGCACATGCCCACCGCCTCCAAAATCCGAAGCCAGCTTAGCGACATCTACCGTGTGTTTTGATCGAAAACTTACCTTTGTTTTCCTATCACCAATTTCTCTAAAAACAATTACAACCTCCACCTCTTTTACCGCACGAACAAGATCAATAATAACATCCGTATCCACAAATGGCACACCTGATGATTTAATCATCTCTTTTGTTAACTTAGTCCATACCGCTTTCCCGTCACATTCCGGACGCAGAATGCCAAGCGCAAGGTTTAGCAACTTCAAGTAACTCGCGTGTTTGGTCTGATATAACTGTTCATAAATCATCTCTGATTTAACACCAACCCTAATTAAATCAGAGCAAGCTTTTAGTGCCGTTGCACTTGTGTTGCTAAATTTAAACCATCCTGTATCAGTTGCAATCGAGAGATATAAAGGAGTTGCGATTTCCAAAGTGATCTCTCCATTCATAAATGTAATCAAGTCGAATATCAGTTCTCCGGCAGAAGATGCGTCTTTGTCTATAAAATTTATATCAGCATATCCGGGATTTGATGCATGATGGTCTATGCATACCTTCGTAATCGAACTAGCCTTAATCATATCCGCAAAATCGCCCAACTGGCTCCAATCGGCAACGTCAACAATAAATATGGCATCAAAATCATTAAGGTTTATATTAACATCCTTATTTCTTAGAAACTTAACATCTCTATCTGTATCAAAGCAACGGTAAACAGCAGGCAACGCTTCATTGTTTACTATTACAGCATCTTTATTTAATCCGCACAAAAATCTGTGAAGCGCAAGTTCAGAGCCAATTGCATCTCCTTCTGAAAAGAGATGGGTTGTTATTATAAACCTCTTTCCCTCATTTATAATGTCTACAATTTTTTGCCACATATTTAATACTTAAACTCCTTTCAGTTGTTAAAGCAGAACATCTCTTCTTATACCTCCAGCATCCATGGAATCTCTTCCTCTGCAAACAAAAGTGACGGTTCTGTTATTATGCGAAATTCATCCTTGAACTGATTTACATGAGCACGTTCCATCTTTACAAGTGTTTCAAACAGTCTTTTAGCACCTTCATCTTTTGTCTTCTTTGCGGCATTTTCATAGAACCTACAGGCTTGTTCTTCAGTATTTATAATTGTTTTGATCACGTCCTCATAATTTGCCTTCTTTTCAGGTTTTTTTATTTTGACGGCTTTTGATGTTTTTATCTGTTGATCTTTCGGGACTTTACCAAAACTATCCTCATACCATTTTTTTAATCGCTCATAATGCTTTTGCTCTGCTTCTGCCATTACGTCAAACTTAAGCTTTGCTGCCTTGTCTTCAAGCTGTTCTGATATTTTCTTGTACAATGCACTTGCTTTAAGCTCTTCTGCCATAGCAATTTCCACAATACTTAATGTTATATCCTCTTTTTCTTCAACCCTGTTTTTATTCTGCAATGTTTAATCTCCTAATAACTTCCGACAATATTTGCAAAAATGTATTATAAACGGGGATTCACATTATCAAAAGGAAAAGTTTGGTTGATGGTATGATCGTTTGCGGTGCGGACAATCTATATATCCCGACATGCAAACACACTGATTCCATGACATGGTATTAGGTAAGGGACGCAAACTTTTTACCAAAGTCTTCACATCCGTTTAGCGCTTCTTCTGAAGGTGTCATCCTTAACTTGCAGCCCTCGAGAACTATCTTGAAACGTAAGCTTTTTAAGATATCTTCAATTATCTGTACCGCTTCGCCACTCCAGCCGTAACATCCAAAAACAGCCGCCGCCTTACCCCTGATATTCAGTGTTACAAGGCTTGAAATAATATCAAATATCGGCTTTGGAGCCTTCGCATTTAGCGTAGGAGTACCAAGGATAATACCATCAGATGCATCAATCTCGTCAATTAAGGAGTCCATATCAATTTCTGCCGCATCTAAAAGTGAAACATCTGTGTCAGGGCCGCACGCTCCTCTATAAATAGACTCCGCCATCTTTTTTGTACTACCATATGATGAAACATATATAACCGATATCTTCTTTTTGTCAGGATATTTCTTTGTCTTTCCAGCCCATTCTCTATAAGCACTAATATATTTCTCTATATTTTCCCTTAGTATTGGCCCATGAGATGGAGCAATAATGTCTATATCAAGATCCTTTATATTCTCCAGAGCATCAATAACATATTTCTTGAAAGGTCTTAATATGGTGTCGTAGTAGAATTCATACGCAGCAAATGCATCTTCCTTAGAATCCAATTCATCGTTAAATCTTTTATCACTGCAATAATGAGAACCAAACGCATCACAGGGAAATAGTATTTTATCTGTTTCAAGATACGTAAACATAGTATCGGGCCAATGGAGGAAAGGGGCTGATATGAACTTCAGAACCTTACCACCAAGATCAATACTGTCACCCGCTTTCACCTCTTTATAATCAAATTCTTTATGCAGAATATTTTTTACAAAAGTTCTGGCACCTCTGGAAAATACAGGAATTGCCTTGGGTGCTAACTCCATCAATCTTATCAAACCACCCGAGTGGTCAGGCTCTGTATGATTGATAATAATATAATCAATATCCTCCGGCCTGACTAACGACCTTATTTTTGAGATAAAGTCGTCGACACAATACGATTTTACCGTTTCTATAACTGCTATTTTTTCGCCGCGAACCAGATAGGAATTATAAGTTGTACCGTGCTTTGTGGGTATAACGATGTCAAATGTAACAAGGCCCGGATCCAGCGCACCTATCCAATAAACGTCTTCCTTAATCTTGACTGGTTGTTCCATCTATTCCTTCTCCATTTGAAGATGTTTGATTTCTAATTTACGAGGAGAGCTACCTGTACTTACCGACCAATTTTTCGGTGGGCTAATAACTTCCATATGGTGCATCACTTGCTGCTTGTCAAGTTGTACGTATATTTGGTTCCATACACACGGCACATCATCCGCCACTTCACATTTACCACCCATCGATCCGCCGCATGGACCGTTCATCAAGCTTTTTGAACATCTGCTTACAGGACAAAAACCGCCCGTCTTATCAAGAACACAATCACCACAACCGGCGCATCTCTCCAAAAACAATCCCGGCTCTACCGGTGCACCCATAAAAGTAGTATTTAATCCTGGCAACACCCTAGATGGTGTATATTTCTCAGCTAATGTCTGTACCCCCACACCACATGCTATAGAAACGACTACGTCATAATCATTAATATAGTTCTCTATTGGTGCCACATACTCCTGCTCACACTGTCTTAAAACCGTCTCCTCCTTGACCTCAAGCATTCTACCATCTCTTTTCGCGGCAATGCGCAATTTTAACGCGAGTTCTTCCACCTGTTTTTGACCGCCGGTATGACATACAGTTACACAATCCCCACAGCCAATTACACAAACCCTACTGAAGTCTTTGACCAAATCATAAATCTCATTAAATGGTTTTGACTCAGCCACTATCATAGTTTTTCTCCCAGATCATGTTAATGTTCACGTATGTTATTCAAACGCGGATGATAACATAAAACCAATGAAAATGAAGCAAAAAAACGATAGGTTTTCTCAATATATTGAAAAACACTGTATTCTCAGTTCCCAAAAAAATAACAAATTTATAAGTTGAACAAGAACCACATTTATGCTTAAAATAAATATTCTAACTTTTTCAGTTTTTTCCAGAGAACACGTTAATGATAATTAAGAATATTGTAGTCGGCCCCTTAGAGGTAAATTGTTATATAATTGGATGTGAAGACACAAAAGAAGCTGCCATTATCGACCCTGGAGATAATGCAGATGAAATTATTAGCATCATAGAAAAGGAAGGGTTAAAACCAAAATTTATTATCAATACACATGCGCATTTTGACCACATAGGTGGTGTGAAAACAATACAGGATCATTTTGATATCGATTTCTTTCTACATGAAGACGATTTGTTTCTTGTTGATAACGCAAATGAACAGGCCACGGCGTTTGGGCTAAAACCTATCTCCAAACCTGAGGTTAATAAGTATGTCAACAACGGTGAAAAGATATCTTTAGGCAACAAGTCTGTTACCGTGATTCACACCCCAGGGCACTCACCCGGTTGCGTTTGCTATTACCTGGACAACAAGGTCTTCGTTGGAGACACTCTGTTTGCAAATTCCATTGGAAGAACAGACCTGCCCGGTGGCTCTTATGAAACATTGATCAATTCAATAAAAGAAAAACTTTATCCACTCGGGGACAACACTATTGTATATCCAGGACACGGGCCTTCTACAACAATAGGAAATGAGAAGAAACATAACCCCTTCCTAAAATAAAAATACTGGAGGAAATATTTATGAAAAACATTGGTGTTTTAACTGGAGGCGGAGATTGCCCTGGATTAAATGCAACAATCCGCGCAGTTGTTAGAAAAGGCATAAAAGACTACAACTACAAAATGTATGGTATATTGGAAGGATGGCGTGGTTTAATTGAAGGGACGACTAAAGAGCTGGACATGTACAGTGTTTCCGGAATTCTCCCCAGAGGAGGTACCATACTTGGAACAAGTAGGACGAACCCTTTTGGGGAAGAGAACAGCGGAGACCCGGAACGGATCTTGAGAAACATCAAAGCACTAGACTTACACGCCATTGTTGCCATAGGAGGAGATGATACTCAGGGCGTTGCATACAAACTGTTTAAGATGGGTGTCAATGTTGTCGGTATCCCTAAAACAATAGACAATGATATTTTGTGTACAGATTACACCTTTGGCTTTGATACTGCCGTAAACATTGTAACGGAAGCTATTGATAGGCTCCACACTACTGCGGAATCGCACAACAGAGTAATGGTTGTAGAGGTTATGGGAAGACATGCGGGATGGATTGCCACATTTGCAGGTATTGCCGGTGGTGCGGATATAATCATGATACCTGAAAAACCTGTAGACATGGAAGATGTTTATCAATCAATAATAAGGCGACATAAGCTTGGTAAAAAATTCAGTATTGTAGTCGTGTCAGAAGGAGTAAAGATACCAGCCGCAGACCAAGAAAAAGCGGGATTCGTCCTTCAAAGTGCCAAAACAGATGCCTTTGGGCATGTAATGCTCGGAGGAGTTGGCTCAATCCTGGCAAATTTGATCGAAAAAAGAACAGGTTTTGAGACACGGCATACCGTATTGGGCCATACACAGAGAGGCGGCACTCCCACGGCATTTGACCGCATTCTCTCTACACGTTTTGGTATAGCAGCCATAGAATCAATACATAAAGGTGAATTTGGAAAAATTGTTGTCTTAAAAGGAAATGAAATTATGTCCGTAGATCTTAAGGACATAATAGGAAAAAACAAAACGGTGGATGACTACTGGTACGACATCGCCAAAGTGTTTTTTGGTTAATATTTCAAAATACACCCATATCAAAACAGGTTAATGATAAAAACTAAAATGATTTTAGTTTTTATCACAGAAACACTGATTACTGTTTTCTAACATTTTAATTTGTTTAAACCTCAAAAAGGTAGTAACTATGACTGCCGTAATACTGGCTGGTGGCAAGAGCAGCAGAATGGGCACGAACAAGGCGTTTCTCAAATTAGAGGGCAAAACGTTTATTGAACTGCAAATTGAGTTACTCAGAAAAATGTTTGATGAGATTTTTATTTCGGCCAATATATCATTAGAGTATGAGTGTTTGAACTTGCCGATTTACCAGGATATCTATCCCGACAAAGGGCCATTAGGAGGAATATACACCAGTCTCATGAACTCCAACAGTTCTCACACATTTATGCTTGCCTGTGACATGCCTTTTGTTCAACCGGAACTGATAACACATCTTAAAAATCTCACAAAAGAGTACGACGTTGTAATTCCAAAAAGTGAAAAAGGATTGGAACCATTACACGCGTTTTATTCAAAGAAATGCATTGACCCAATTAAGAAAGCACTGGATGAAAACAAACTGAGGATAATCAGCTTCTTTCCTCACGTTAATGTTAAGATAGTGGAATTGGACAAACTGGCATCATTGAACAGTTTTAAAGACTCAATTAAAAACCTGAATACCAGGGATGAATACGAAGATGTACTTAAAAAGTAATATTTAAATCCTGACGAATCTCATCAAAAATATTTACTCCATACCTTGTCTCTGCTTCAACATTTTGACCAAATCTTCAAAAGACGCTTTGGTCAAAAAACTATTAATTTGACTGCGATAGTTTTTGTCAAAACTTACACCTTCAAGAACTACATCATAAATCCTCCACTCATCATCTTTTCTAATTAAGTGAAAATTCACTGATACTTTTTCGACTGTTCTTTTTATGAGACTGACCTGCACGCTGGCGTATCCATTGCCTTCTTCCTCTCTTAGAGAAAGAATCTCTCCCCCAAAACGATGTCCGGCTTGTCTCATGCAAGCACCTTCTATGTTCTTAGCAAATAATTTAACAAAGGTCATCTGCTCCTCAGGGGAACGCTCCATCCAATGCCTACCCATGGCTCTACTCGCCATCTCTTCAAAATCGAAAAAAGGAGATATCTCTTTCCAGAATTTTTGCCTACCATCCGTCACCCCATCTCCATCAATCAAAGAGATATCCTTAAGAACTATATTCCTAACAAGATCTCCCGGCTCTCCTGACCAGAGAAGAGTAGAAGCAGATATAAGTAAAAAAACGACAAGGAATAATCCAAAGGCAATTTTTCTATATTTCATACCGTATCCGCATCTAACAATATTTTAAAAGTTTTCAAAAAAGCAAAGAAATTGTCCACTAACCTATTGAAAACTTGCTGTATTTTACCAACTTTTTTCTGAAGATCTCCCATAAAGTCTGTTCTCTACAATGTGCCATGATATATTTATTCTCGAACCCTAAGGCATATATCCTCTTGTATTAAGTTCTTGTTTCATGATTGCTAATTTGTTTTCTATCTTTTTTATCTTCTCAGCATCCTTGCTGATGTGATCATCTCCCATGCCACCAGAGGCACGCTTCACCATATAGAGGTCGAGATCGACTTTGTAGTATCGATCTATTAACTCCTTGTCCGTTAACCCCTCCACAGGTTTTAATGCTGTACAGGCAAAAAGTAAGACCGGCAGTAAGATTAACAACATAGTTCTTATTTTCATTTTCAAAATAGTACATGATTGCCTGTAAATTTTCAAGCCGAAACCGCGTTCAGTACCACAATAAACATAATGTGTCAATACTGCAACCAAAGGTGTAGTGCCTAACATTTAAATAATATTTTTCAACAACTATAGATATTTTTTTAGGCATTTTATAAAGTGTTTTTTGGGGGTTTATGAATAATCCAGGTTATTACACCAAAAAAAAATCCAAAGCAGGGTTTGGCTTTGTACAATTATGGACAGAAGCGTTATAGTGCAAGTGATACATCTCAGTGAAATATGTTTAAAATACTCCTGAGATATGCGGGATTAATAATTCCGTGATTTGTATTTTTAACAACGTGGTAAAGCCAGGACAGATAAGAAAGCTAAGCCTTATTGGAGCCTTATGCTTTGTAACCCAATAGCTATGAAAATCCGTATTATGCTAAAATCGGTTTGATTTCCGGATATTATTCAAAAACTATTTTTGAGATCATAATACATCTAATCTAACCACAATAGTTTTCGCAAAAAAGATGTTTTTCTTGCTTCAGATTTTAGCTCACGAACAGCCAAATCTATACTCTTTTCTAAACTATCGATTCTACTGTTGATATCATTTATCTTAGATGTTAAGTCTTTATGTTCGTCAGCAACCATTACCTCAGCCACCTTAATTTGGGCAGTCATTTCTGAAAATTTATTCCTTGTCCTCTCTTCTAATTTCTTAATATTTTTATCCTGCTCTTTTACAGATGAAACGACTATGTTTGTCGTTATTGCCACATCTTTAAAATGTCTGATTTCATCATCCAGCCGGTGTAAATCCTTCATCAATGCAACAGGCCGACTCGTGTCTATTTTCTCCTCAAGACGTTTTAACTGACAATCCAAACTTCCAACTAATTTGCCACTGTCATGTAATAGTTCCATTCCAAGATACCTCCTTGAATATCGGAAGAAAAAGTAAAGCACTTGCCTGAAACACCGCAATAAATGTGCCATGATACAGTCGATGCCACAAGCCACATTAAGTTCTTGAAAAGCAAAGAGATAGGCACAATGGTTTTAGGTACTAAATACAAAATGATTGTGTCAACACGCACACCCATTTGACAATTTGTCCATATCGATGGCATAAATATTTCGGCAGTGGACATAATGTCAGAAAAGGCACTATTTCGATACGCTGTAAACAATTTCCAGCGTTTTATCCGACAAAAACATATTTGAAATGTCTTCGCAGCTAGAACCAGGAAACAACTAAGGGTTTGAGAAAAAATAACTTCCCAATTTATCGTGCTCAGGTTTAGAGCGTCAAAAGATGGCCTGAAAATGAAACGCGAGAATGGGAAGTTATTTTTTCTCGAACCCTTAGTCAGGCAAAGGCAAAAACCTTCTTTATCCACATTCCAAGGTCATCTATTAACGAATAGATTGTAGGCATAATTATCAGAGTCAATATTGTAGACGTAACTAAACCGGAGATTACAACCAGCCCTACCGGTGCCCAGATACTCCCTCTACCCTCAAACGGCCCAAACAGAAAAGGCAAAAAAAGCGGAAGCACCATTGGCAAAAGTCCCAGGATGGTTGTAAAAGAGGTCATCACAACAGGTCTCACTCTATCTCTCCCTCCCTTGACAATCGCATCATCCCTCTCCATACCTCCTCGCCGCAAACGGTTAATATAATCTATTAGGACAATCGCGTTATTCACCGCCAGACCACATAGAAGCAACAATCCCAGACGAGAAAGACTATCAAGAGGTATACCGAAAACATAAAAAGCAACTGCTACACCAGTAAATGCAAATGGTATTGTCAGCAGGATTGTCAGAGGATGAATATAAGATTCAAACAATGAAGCCATTATCAGATAAATCAGTATTATGGACAGGATTAACCCAAACCTGGTCTCAGCTTCCGCACGTTCAAACAGTCTAAATTTCTCCCCAAGATTCCACTCATAACCGGCAGGTAAGTTAAAACCTGACATCTTTGCGATGATGCTGTCCCTGATTTTTTTAAGCCCCGTTTTGTTATACTGTGCCGTGATTATAATAATCGGCTTGCGGTCTTTTCTTTCTATGGCCTCAGGGCCCCTCCTTTGTTCAAAATCTACCATTCTCCCTAATACTACACTCTTTCCTTCGCTATTTTCTGACTCAAGGTTCTTTAACTGGTCAAGATACTGTCTGTCTTCCTCCTTAAGCTGAAGAACTATATCAATCTCATCATCTTCGACCTTGAACTTACTTACCGCCCTATTTCCCAGAGAACCTGCAATACCAAGAGCGACCCTCTCTGAAGTTAATCCATACCTCTTTACTTTATCTCTATCGATCGACACAACTATTTCATCTTTACCCTTTTCCAGGTTAGTTTGAATATCAGACAAGCTCTCAATAGTCGCTAACAGGATCTTTATTTCATTTGACAGTCTGCTTAGTGTATCAATATTTCTGCCTTTTATTTCAATACTGACCTCACTACCGCTACCACCGCCACTATGCCTGTACATTCTTCTGTACTTAACACCCGGTACCATCGGGAACAGAGACTTCAGCTCTTTCTCCAAAACAGCTACCGGTTTTTTTGCAACTTCCTGTTTTACAAAGTAGACTGCCAGAGGACCTCCACTCCTGTCAAAATTACTGGAAACAGTTTCGATCTCTAATGCCTCTTTGTTGTCCAGCATAATTCCCTCTAACCTCTCAAATAGTATTTTTGTATCGTCAATACTGTAACTCCTCGGCACATCAATCTGCAAACTAGATTCTCTATAAATACCCTGCCTGACCACTTGTGTTTCTAATTTTCCATACAGATACAAAGATAAAACTACTATTAATATTGTAACCACAACCGTGACCCACCTGAATCGTAACGTCAGTTCAATAAACTTTGTATAACGGGTAATCAGATTCTGTATCAGAGGAGACCCAGACTTCCTGATAGTCATATTATGTTCTCCCTCCGAATTAGAAGACTCGGGAAGGCGCAAAAATCTTGATGCAACCAGGGGTATCAATGTCAATGCCACAAATAGAGACGAGACCAATGCAGAGCAAATCGATATACCAAAGTCATGCATAAAGACACCCATCCTGGATTTTGAAAGAAATACCAGTGGTATGAAAACACATATGGTAGTAGCCGTTGCGGCAATAATCGCGATACCTACCTCACTGCTTCCTAAAATAGCTGCCTCTCTTAAGCCCAGATTCTTCTCCTGCTTATGCCTGAATATATTTTCCAGGACTACAACTGCAGGGTCAACCATCATCCCTACCGCCAACAACAATCCCGTAAGCGAAATAATATTCAAAGTAACATCCGAACCCGCAAACCTCCTCAGCAGAAACATCAGACCAAACGTGCATAATACAGAAATCGGGATCGCCGCAGTTATTATCAACGCGCTTCTAACATCACGCAGAAAAAAGAAAAGTATGATAACAACCAGCACCCCTCCCAATAATCCGGCGTTTCTCAAATTCTTCAGTCTTTCCAATATCGCTTCAGATCGATCACGATAGACATATATCTCCAATCTTTTCATTTTTGGGTCTGCTTTTATCCCGTCAACGGTTTTTATAATATCCCTGGCCACAGCAACCATATTGGCATCAGACGATTTCATTACCCTCACCTTAACGGCATTCCGTCCGTTGAGCCTCTGATAACTCTCCTTATCAGAATAGTCATATCGGATGTCAGCAACATCAGAAAGCTTTATGCCTTTCCTGTTTACCGGCAGAGATGCAACTTCATTCACATCCTGAAACTCTCCTATCACCCGGACTATATACTTTGTTGACCCCTCTATTAATTCACCCGCTGATACATTTACATTATTTGTTCTCAAATGTTTTCTCAGATAAAATGTATCGATATTATGAGATTTAAGTCTACCGAGATCCAGCTCCACGAATAACTGCTTCTTTTCAATACCACGGATGTCTACGCTCGCAACACCATTTATTCTCTGAATCTTCGGTTTAATAACGTCTTCAACAATATCAAACAATTCACTGATCTCACCCCGTATCGATACGCTAAACTCCACAACCGGCAGGTCACCTGACTTGAACCGAAAAATGCGGATGTTATCAACCTCCTCCGGTAGATCATTCCTTATCTGCTCTATCCTGTCCCTTACCTCCAGAGTTGCAATATCCATATCAGTACCCATTTTAAACTCTAAAGAGACCTCTGAACTCACATCTGTTGAGATTGACTCAATTGTTTCAACATGCTTTACTGTCCCGAGAGCGTCCTCTACTCGCAACGTTATTAGATCCTCAACCTCCTGCGGAGAAGACGACTTATAAGGCACGTTTACTCTAAGTGAATGGCCTGTTATCTCCGGTATGTATAAAAGAGGAATTCTGTATAATGATATCCAACCAATTACTAAAACACTTATGATTATCATTAATGTTGTTATAGGACGTTTAACCGAAAATTCAGGTATATTCATGATGCTAATTCCGTAAAACCAAGTCCCTTTTTTGACATGTTAAGCAAACTCAGACAGAGTACACACAGGGTCTGAGAAATTCCAAACGGCAAAGAACAAAATCCGAACAAATTTCAAATTACGATATCTCAGTGATCAAAACTGATTTGTTCGAAATTTTGGATTTTTCCATTGGAATTTATTCGTTGTCTGGGTCTTAGGGTTCGAGAAAAAATAACTTTACATTCTCGCATCCCATTTTCAGGCCATCTTTGTCCGATCTTCATTCGCCGAATCCTCAACGCAGCTTAGGCTGGGCTTGCGGTTCGGCTCATTCAGATCGACCAAATCTGACCT
>JAIQZR010000199.1 GCA_021777035.1 Candidatus Scalindua sp.
GTATGGCTGTTTGTGCAAGTTTGATTATGCCATTTTCTCCTTGATTTTAGGTACTCATTAGCCTTTTGGCTAGATGCGTAAAATCATACGTTTGTGACAGTTCTTCTCAAGATTGTAAAGTTATTTTTTCGCGAACCCTTAGTTCACTTCACACTTTAAACACTTATTCAAAATAAGTATGGTGTCCCCCGATTTTTAGTCTTCTTATACAATTAATTAGATAAGCAAATGGGTTCGATAAATTTTCTTCCAACACTATAAGGTATAATTTTTTTGTGCTGAAAACGTCCGATAATAATTGCCGGATGTGTATTGAATTTCTTAGCAAAAGCCACAATATCATTACCATTTAGAGGAGCGGCACATAGCATTTCCTTTTCTTGTTTTTCTGAGAATGTCCAGTCAATTGCAAATGCATTTGCTTCTTCTTCTTTCTTTAAATCAATATCATCAAATTTAACATTTTCAATAGAAACATACTTCTTTCCGTGTAATAGAATGTGACCTGCTTCATGATAAAAGGTAAACCAAAATCTATCATTCTGTTTGTAACGAGCTGAAAGTTGAATTAAAGGCGTGTCACCTATCCATCGGGTTGAACCATGTATCGGCGCTTTTGGCAAACAAGGAGTATAGATAACTTTTATACCCGCTTGTCTGCATAAATCTTGTAATCGAACAAAGAATCCTTCCGAATGGTGTGCCATTAGATCTTTGATAGACTCCAAATTTTGTTTAAATTTATTTGCGTTGTAAGAAGGTACCTTTAATTCTTCCGCAAGAATTTCTCCTTGCCGTAGCCATGCAGAAACTGCATATGATTCAGTGGTTTGTTTCAGTGAGATTCGAAAACATACTTTCAATTTTTGCTTGTAATAATAATCCTCCCAGGCAGTTTTGCCCGATAAACCGAAAAATTGAAAAAGTGTGTCTATTTTTTCTTCAATTTTGCGAGTTGATGGAACCCAGCCAAAGTTTGCCATTTCAGCATAGGGAAAACATCTTGCCCATTCTTTAGCGTCTTCTATAGCTGACTGTCGCTTGTTTCTGGAAATAATTTCATCGTACCTGTATTGTTTTTTTAGCCAGAATCTAGCAGGGATTTTCAATACATTCTCAAATTGAATTGACATATCAGGGGTAATCGAACTGTTGCCTTTAATAATTTTTATAATAGTCTGTTCCGGCTTTTCAGTTCTTAATGCAAATTCCTTTTTACTCATCCCTATCTCTTCCAATTTTTCATTAAGAGTAAAGCCAGGATGAGTGACTGTTTCCGGTAAATATTCATTTGTAGTTGACATAATTATCTCTCTTTATGATAATTTTTAATTTCTATTATTTCGACTTTCTTAATCTCTGTCCAGATATATTTACCATCTTCATCAATTGGTATAGGATTCTCTTGCGGCACAAATATTAATCGGTATGGTTGGTCTAAATTACAAGCCCACCGGCCTTTCTTGTCATGAGTAAGTTCGTGATATTTACCCGGGGCATGTCTTAATTCTTCAAGTGATTCGGCATCATGCAAATCATCAAGACGTGCTTTGTAAAGTTTAGCCCTTATCGTTCCAAGCTTCCTCTTCGCCAGGGAATCATTATTAGCATATTCTTTAAGTTTGTTATCTTTGAATTTTATATCCATTGCCAATGTACAATAAAAATAATTAATATCAAGTGTTAATTATAATATAAATCAATTTCTTTTGGCTATGAGGCAAACAGTTGATAATTCGGTGAATTCCTACAATCTTGGAAATAAAGGATAATGGGACGCAGATTTACCCAGATAAAGACAAAAAACATATTTAACGCAGAGTTCGCAGAAAAAGCAAAGAAAAAAAGAGAAATGGACAAGAAGAAAAATGCGTTACTAGCAACACGCAACCTGTAACCCGTAACTCGTTTTCTTTGTGTCTTAGTGCCTTAGTGGCAAAAGGATTGAATATTTGGGAAGGAAAAGTTAGAATAACTAACAATATGGAAAAAATGATTGGTAAAACGAAGCTGAGTCTGATCCAGGGTGATATAACATTACAGGAAACTGAAGCTATCGTTAATGCTGCAAATACGAGTCTGCTTGGAGGGGGAGGTGTCGATGGCGCCATTCACCGTGCGGGTGGATCGAAAATCCTTGAAGAGTGCAAGCAAATCCGTGCAAAACAGAAAGGTTGTCCTACGGGAGAAGCCGTAATTACTACTGGTGGGAATATGGCGACTGAATATGTAATACACACAGTAGGCCCTGTCTGGTCAGGAGGGAATCGCAATGAAGAGCAGCTATTACGCAATGCTTATTGTAACAGTTTAAGTCTTGCAGAAAAAAATGGTATCAAGTCCATCTCGTTCCCATCTATCAGTACAGGAGTTTACCGGTTTCCCGTAGATAAAGCGGCAAAGGTTGCCCTTGCAACAGTAAAGGAGTTTATTCAGGAACACCGCTTTGAAGAAGTTCGATTTGTACTCTTTAGCGAAAGGGACTTGAAGGTTTATGAAGAAGCGCTAAAGGAGATTTTCACAAGTTAAGTCGCTTCGGCATAAATATGCAGGTAGGAGCCAACTCCTGTTGGCGACCATACCGAACAGTACGTTCGCCAGCCCGACACAATCATTCTGGCAGGGGCGGGTTGGCGAACGTGGTTCTCATACCACAGTGGGTGATATTCGCTCGCCGTCGGGAGACGGCTCCTACCAAACTTTGAAATCCCTATTCATTGAATTATTTTTTTGATTTTCTCCTGCATTCCTGGTTTCCTTATAGTTGTTTCGTTTATAGCCATTAATACTAATTATTTATAAGGAAGCCAGGAAACCAAGAGATTGTTTAATTAGTTCTTTCCATTCTTATTTCACATCAGTTTTTATTAACACTTATCATTTGCTTAAATTTTGGTATTGTATTCTCTGCCGTATAGTTATAGTATACCGTTCACAAATTAGGTTGGGTTTTAAAAAGCAAAAGTCCAAAAAACAAATATCTTTTTGTAGGATAAATCAATGGCCTTTACGATCAAGAGAAGACTCCTTTCGTTTACACTCTACATTCAACTCATACTGATCACCATTGTTACAATCTTATGTTGCATTAGTACTAAAAAAAATTATTGTCACCTAAAAACATATTCATGATAAAAAGCATAAGAACAAAGCTGCTTTTAATCTTCTTGCTAATTGGCGTACTGTCAATCGCTGCCACGGGTGTACTATTTTATCTTGAGACAAGTAGCACGTTAACAAGAACACGTTTTAACCACCTTACGTCAATACGTGAAACGAAAAAAAGCCAGATCGAAACATATTTTGATCAAGTCAGAAACCAGATTATAACGTTTTCTGAAGATAAGATGATTATCGACGCTATGAAGCAGTTTAAGACAGCCTTTCATAGCATCAAAAAGAATAACGTATTTGCCAATACTCAGATTTTGAGCTATGCATCAACAGTCAGTGGTTATTATGAAAACGAATATCACACAAGATTGAATTCAAATGTACAAGACAAAAGAGAGATTGAACAATATTTACCAGATGATGACCGCGCAATAATTCTCCAGTATCACTATATTGCAAACAATCCGAACCCTACTGGTTCCAAAGACATACTCGAAATGGCTGCTGACGGCAGCCAATACAGTCATATCCACTCACAGTATCATCCCGTAATCCGTGATTACCGGAAGAGGTTTGGCTATTACGATATATTTCTGGTTGATGTGGAAACAGGCCATATAATCTATAGCGTATTTAAAGAGGTTGATTATGCCACAAGCCTTTTGACTGGCCCGTATAAAAATACAAATTTTGCCAGGGTTTTTAGGGATGCACGGAATGCGTCTAATCAACAGTTTACCAAACTGGTAGATTTTGAGTTTTACGACCCTTCTTATGCTGAACCTGCTTCATTTATAGCCTCGCCCATTTATGATGGAGATAAGAAAATCGGTGTCCTGGTTTTTCAGGTACCCATGGACGAGATTAATCGGGTTATGACGGGAAATTACAACTGGAAAAATGAGGGTCTGGGAGAAAGCGGAGAAACTTATATCGCCGGTTCCGATTATAGAATGAGAAATGATTCACGGTTTGTTATTGAAGAACCGGACAGGTACTTTGAATTACTAGAAAATATTGGAACCGGTAAAGAGATAATAAACATGATGAAGTTACATTCAACCTCTATCTTATTTCAAGAAATCCGTACAGAGGCGGTTGAAGACGCTTTAAACGGGAATGCAGATACGAAGATTATTGATGATTACAGAGGTGTTCCTGTATTAAGTTCATATGTACCGTTAAGTATTGAAGATGTTAATTGGGTAATACTATCAGAAATTGATAAAAAAGAGGCCTTATCAGCATTAGATGTGATTAGGAATAAAATTATTTTTATAACGCTGATTATTTCACCGTTAATCGTTTTCATTGTATACTTAATCTCAAAGAATATTACTAAACCTATTCTACAACTCGTCAAAAGCACGGACAACGTATCAAAAGGCAACCTTTCAAAAAGAGTTGACATTACACGGGAAGATGAAATCGGCAAACTGGCAACCTCTTTTAATAAAATGACTGATAGCCTTGTTGAAGCAAATGCCAATAAAGAACACGCCTTAACAGAGTCGAAAAAAGCAAGAGATTATTCAGAGAATTTGATAGAAGTTGCGCGAGACGCAATTGTCGGTATTGATGAAAGTGAGATAGTTAATGTCTGGAACAGAGCGGCAGAGAATATATTCGGGTATTCAAAAGAGGAGATCTTAGGGCAGCAGGTAACGACTATTATTCCTGAACGATACAAACAGCAGCATAAAGACGGATTAGAGCGGTTTGTAGAAACTGGTGAGTCCAGAATAATGAATAGCACCGTAGAAGTTGCCGGAATAACGAAGAAAGGAATCGAAGTTCCTATAGAAATGTCTATAGCATTTCAAAAAAATGAGGAGGGAATATACTCTTTCATGGCTATCATACGAGACATTACAGAACGCAAAAGATCTGAGAAACGTCTTAATGCCCAGCACGTTATAACACAAATATTGTCAGTATCTACTACACCAAAAGAGGCCTACCACAAAATCCTTCCTGCTGTATGTAACGCGTTGTATTGGGAATTTGGAGCAATATGGGTTTATAACAGTCAGGACGATGTTTTGTGCTGTTCAGATCTCTGGCATGTTCCAATCATTGGAATATCAGAATTTAAGGAAAAGACAAGAAAAAGCAGCTTTTCTTGCGGAATCGGCTTACCCGGTCGTGTATGGAAAAGCAGTAAACCTGCCTGGATCATTGACGTTGTTAAAGACTCAAATTTTCCAAGAGCATCAGTTGCATTGAAAGCAGGACTGCATGGGGCCTTTGGTTTTCCCATTATTATTGATAAGGAGATCCTTGGGGTAATAGAATTTTTTAGTCAGAAACCACAAGAGCCTGATGAAGAGTTGCTTAATATGATGTCGGCTGTTGGTAACCAGATCGCACTATTCATCAAACGTAATCAGGCGGAAGGGGAAAGTTACAAATTATCCCGTGCCGTTGAACAAAGTCCTGCCATGGTAATAATAACTGAGCCCCGGGGTAATATCGAATATGTAAATCCCAAGTTCACAGAGGTAACCGGCTACACTTCTCAAGAAGTTATTGGGCAGAACCTACGTGTCTTAAAATCCGGCTTTGCCGGATCCAAAGAATACAAGCGGCTATGGAATACTATTAACTCCGGTGACGACTGGACTGGAGAAGTTCATAACAAAAAGAAAGACGGACAGGCCTATTGGGTCTCCTCGTCTATTTCATCTGTCAAGGATAAGAAAGGTATTATTACTCATTTTATTGGGATTGAAGAAGATATTACCGCACGTAAGGGGCTGGAGCAATTACAGAGAAATACCATGGAGGAGAGAGAGAAAACTATTAAGAACCTGAAGAACCTGATGGATTTTTCTGTCATCATGAGAGAAGAGACACAGGAATCAGAGTTAATCAAACATATGGCACGTGCCTTAAAAAAGGAGTTTACTCCTGACATCATAGCAGTACTAATGCTGAACAGGGAAAATAACCTACGTGAAGTGCCACTTATCGAGCCACAGATGCCTGTAGAGAAACTAATAAAACCGGAGACGTTCATAGATCATTCAAAATGCCAGGTATTAAGAACAGGGCATGAACTCATTGTCCGGGACATAAACGAGGACATTCCATGCGAGTGTCTTTCTCTTAAAATAAAAGAGGGTGGTTATGCATGCTATCCACTAATAACAGGTGTAGTGACAACCGGTGCGGTTCTATTGGTAAAGAAAGAGGTTGGCTACTGGAATAGCGACGAGAAGCGGTCACTTTTCTCAACCTATGTTGGAATGGTAGCATCGGCTGTACACGGTGTGAGGCTTATGGAGATGACCCGACATGCAGCTATAACAGACGGACTAACAGGGGTATACAATAGGAGGTTCTTCGACGAAACGCTAGATAAACAGATACTACTTGCCAAGCGGCAAAAGAAACCATTGTGCCTTCTTATTATGGACATAGACCACTTCAAGAATTTTAACGATACATATGGCCACATCACAGGCGACAGCGTATTGAAACGATTGACTAAAAGCCTAAATAACTCCATAAGAGAATCTGACATACTGGCGAGATACGGCGGAGAGGAGTTTGTCATCATTATGCCTGATGCCAGCCTACCAGATGCCCTTGGCAAGGCAGATGAGGTACGTCAAAATATTGAATCCATGGATCTTGATAACCTTGTCTCCGGGCAGACACTTCACATGACGATAAGTATCGGAGTCGCATCATTTCCGGAACATGGCACTGAACCTGACGCTCTTGTCGCTGCTGCAGACAATGCGCTCTATAAAGCGAAAGAAAAAGGCAGAAACCGTGTAGAAGCAGCTTAACCTTTGTCCTAAGGGAAGTTCTACATCTTCCCTCTCTGTTTTCCCCTATTTGGTTTTCTGCCGTGGTTTGCTTTTTTGCTGCGCCATTTGAGTTTTCCTCTTTTATTGCTCTGTGCCATGAGATTTTTAACCTTTCATTTCTTTAGAATGTTCTTTATTATCCGTTTCTACCTTTTCATTGCTGTTATTAGAAGCTTCCAGCTTTTCAGGATTCTTCTCAATTGCATCTTCCACATCGTCCTCTACGCCCTTCACACCTTTCTTAAACTCAACAATACCTCTTCCCATAGACTTCATCACCTCCGGTAGTCTCTTACCAAAGATAAGCAGGGCTACAATAAGGATTACAATCCATTCAATACCTCCCGGCATACCAAACATTTTCTACCCTCCGTTATTTAATTTAATAAAGTCTTAATTTTTCTAAGAGTTGTTATTAGGTTGCACATATCTTCCGGTATCTCAGCTGTAAATTCCAAGGTTTCATTAGTAACCGGATGAACAAATCCAATTCTGTAAGCGTGCAGTGCTTGTCTCTCAATAATCGGATCTGCAGTATTATTACACAATTCCGCTTTTTTTGCAAGGCTATGTATATCTTTGTTTAAATCAGGCCCCAATAAATCGTTAAAGTAACATGCTTCGCTATTGCTGTATGCCAAATCGGCAATGACTGGATGGCCTATAGTTTTCATATGAATCCTGATTTGGTGTGTCCTTCCTGTTTCCAGAAAAACTTTAACTAAAGTATAACCCTGAAAGCGCTCTAGTACTTCAAAGACAGTGACCGCATTTTTCCCGTTGTCATGTCGAATTGCCATTTTCTTTCTGTCCCTTTTATCCTTCCCAATTGGCAAATCAATCCTATCGGAATCAAGCTCCATTTCACCCTTGAGAACCGCAAGATATTCCTTCTTTACCTCTCTCTTTTCAAATTGCAGTGCCAGATGTTTGTGTACTTGTTCATCTTTTACTACTAAAATAGCACCACTTGTATCTCTATCCAACCGGTGCACTATTCCAGGCCTCAAAGGGCCACTAATCGATGAAAGATTGTTACAGTGAAAAGCCAGAGCGTTTACTAACGTCCCACTTGCGTGGCCGCGTGAAGGATGTACTACCGTGTCCGGGGATTTATTCAGAACCATCAAATATTCGTCTTCGTAAATAACATCAAGTGGAATATTTTCCGGAGTAATGTGGTCGCTGCTCTCAGTAGGCAAATCGATGGAAATAACATCTTTCAGTTTTATTTCATAACTGTTTTTTACCGAAACGTTATTTACCTTAACCGCCTCTTCCTTTATTAACCTCTGAATATGACTACGCGAAAAATCCTGTAGCCGTGAAACGAGGTATTTATCAATTCTCCTGGAAGAATATTTTTTTTTAACGACTAACTGAATTTGACCTGACTCGTCCTCACCCACCACAGCCATTCTGTTTAAATTCATAACTTTTTATTCAATGTCTTCCAACCGATACTTAGCCATTTTTGCACAGCCACTTTCGGGAAAGGTGTTAATTATGTCTTTGTACATAGACACGGCTAATTTCGGTTGTCCCAGTTTTTCATAACACCGACCTGTATCTAGCTTTATCTGCGCTCTAAGATATATGGCCTCCGGATCTTTTGCAATTTCATCAAACTGTTCTATAGCCTCTTTCAACTGTTCTTTTTCTTCCAGAACGTATCCTAATGATTGTCTTATGACAGGCATTAATGAATGGTTGCCAAAGCGGTTAATGAATTCTCTGTACGTAAGAACCGCTTCGTCGTATTTTTTTAAGTTATACTGTGCGTTGCCCAGTTCTGATAGTAACCAGGGAGTCGCCCCGGTCGTCGACAAGTTCTCCTTTAGAAATGTATACTCACTAATAGCACCTTCCAATGCTTCTCTCTTTCTTTCGCCCCCCTGCTGCTGAGCAGTTGCGACCTCGTAGTTCATTCTATAAATCCGGCTCCAAACTTCGCCAAGATCATTAGCACCTTTCTGCTGGTACAAATACGAGGGTACGCCAGCTGCGACCACGACAACAACACCAATGGCTATCCACAACTTATTATCATCAAAAAACTTAAAAAAATTATGAAGTCTTACTTTTACATTTTCCATAGGATTTTTTAGTGTATTATATGTCGTAAACTTGTACCAAGGGCTAAACCCCGGCATTTACGAAAACGTTAAAAAAAATAAATTATATTGTCAGAAAATTAAAAAATACGCCCGAGAGGATTCGAACCTCTGGCCTACGATTTAGGAAACCGTTGCTCTATCCATCTGAGCTACGGGCGCTTTCTAATCAATTCATATCAAATTGAAAAAGGCCGGCAATCAACTTAATGCCGGCCTCAATATAGGAAACGCAAAATCATTAATTCAGTATTGAATTAGAGAGAAAACGTCATATTTGCTTAGCATCTCTTTTCCATTCAGGAAACCCAGTTCAATTAAGAAAGCACATCCCGTAATATTTCCACCAAGAGACTCTACTAATTTACAACTAGCAGCCATCGTTCCACCGGTCGCTAAAAGATCGTCCAGCATCAAAACATTATCTCCTGCTTTTACTGCGTCTTTGTGTATCTCAAGTGTATCAGTGCCGTATTCCAAATCATACGTCATGCTCGCTTTTTCATAGGGCAGTTTTCCCGGTTTCCTGACGGGTACAAATCCTGCATTTAAGTTTATAGCGACTGCAGGACCAAAAAGAAATCCTCTTGCTTCTGCTCCCACGACTATATCGATTTTTTGACCTGCATAGTGGTCAGAGAACTTGTTGACAATTTCCTTCAAACTTGAAGGGTTTTGCAACAATGGTGTTATATCTTTAAAAACAATCCCCTCTTTGGGAAAATCAGGAATATCACGAACTAGTTCTTTAAGCAAATTTCTCTTCCTTTCACATAATACCACTCAACCTTATGTGGAGCGGGTCTCCAACACTGATGACTAAAATCGTTAGCACGCACATTTTTGAGCAGCACTACCGTTGTTTATGCGTCATCAGTTTTAGACTCATCAACATTTTCCGTTACTTCCTCATCAACAGGCTGTTCTTCTTGTGGCACATTTTCTTGCGCTTTCTCTGGCAAATTTTCCATGCCTTTAAGGCTTAGACCGATCTTCCTTGCTTCCGGCTCTATCTTTACAATCTTTACAGTCAATTCCTGCCCGATAGAGATAACGCTTTCAAGCTTTTTAATCTTTTCTTTAGAAACTTCAGAAATATGTAATAATCCTTCCAATCCATTACTGAGGTCGATAAATGCACCAAAATCAGTCATCTTAGTGACCTTACCTTTTACAATATCGCCAACATGATATTTCTCCGGTATCTCTTTTTTCCATGGATCATCAGTAAGTTGTTTAATCCCCAATGACAACCTCTTTTTATCCTTATCAACTGAGAGTATTTTAACCTCTATCATTTCACCCTTCTTAATGATCTCTGAAGGATGTGCAACTTTCTTTGACCATGACATATCTGAGATATGAAGAAGGCCATCTATACCCTCATCAATTTCAATAAAGGCACCGTAATTAGTCAAATTCCTGACCCTTCCTTTTATCGTATGCCCTGGCTGATATTTTTCTTCTATGTTTGTCCATGGATTTTGTTCGACTTGCTTAATACTCAAAGAAATTTCTTCTTTATCTTTATTTATATTTAACACGACAGCCTCAACAGAGTCTCCAATAGCAACCACATCTGAAGGGTGATTTATACGCCTCGTCCACGACATTTCGGAAATATGTACCAATCCTTCGATGCCGGTTTCCAGTTTGATAAATGCACCATATGACATAATATTGACGACCTGACCTTTGATCTTTGATCCGATCGGATATTTCTCTTCAACGCTCGTCCATGGATTCTCCGTTTTCTGTTTTAATCCAAGAGAAACCTTGTCCTTTACAGCGTCAATATCAAGTATCTTAACGTCAACTTCATCTCCAATTGCTAACATTTCTGAAGGATGACTGATCCTGCCCCAACTCATATCTGTTATATGAAGCAATCCGTCTATACCGCCAAGATCAATAAATGCACCAAAATCTGCAATGTTTTTAACCTCTCCCTTTACAACCTGCCCTATTTGAACATTATCCAGGAATTCGCGTTTTTGTTTGTTTCGCTCTTCCTCTATAAGTTTTCTTCTTGATACGATAATGTTCTGCTGGATCTCATCGATCTTTAATATCTTACATGTTACTTCCTTACCAATATACTCAGCAATCTCACCCGGAGGTTTGACATCGATTTGTGATGCTGGTAGAAAGATCGGAATGCCTACGTCAACCAGCAATCCGCCTTTTATCTTTCTTACAACTTTGCCCGTTACGACATCGCCTTCCTGGTACTTATTAACTATTTTTTCCCAACCGCGTATCCTGTCAGCCTTACGTTTTGAAATCTGTATTAGACCTGTATCATCTTCAAACGACTCAAGCATCACCTCTATATCAGTCCCAACCTCAACTTCGTCAGGACTATCAAATTCAGACAGAGGAACAATTCCCTCAGATTTGTATCCGGTATCTAATATTACGTTATTACCAATGACACCTAAAATCCGACCTCTCAGGATCGTCCCTAAATCGAAATTTTTGATTGAAGTATCAAATACTGCCTCAATCTTTTCAAGGCTGTCAAGTCCTATTATTTCTTCAAGTTCTCTCTCTATCTCTTCCTGCTTGATATCGTATTGCTCTAATACAAGTTTGTTAACCATTAAAAAAAATCTCCGGAAAATAAAGTTAATAAAACTGCTAAATAAAGTTTCAAATGTAAAATATAGTTGTGCGTGGAATCAATCTTTTTACTGTTCTTCTTTAATCTCTTTAATCAACATACTGACAACATCATCCGCACACAGATCCGTTGTATCGAGATAAAGGGCATCGGGTTCTCTTTTTAAAGGCGCAAACTGCCTTGTTGAATCCCTGTGATCCCTCTGGGCAATGTCTTCTACGACACTATCAAGACTGCCCTCGTCATTAAAAGTCCTAAGTTCGGAATGTCGCCTTTTTGCCCTTTCCTTGACGTCGGCGTCCATGTAAATCTTTTTATCTGCATTTGGAAAAACAACCGAGCACATATCTCTACCTTCAGCAATAACGTCTTTACCTCTTGCAAAATCCCTTTGAAGTTCAACCATCCTCCTGCGAACAAACTCCAGGCTGGATATATAATGTATGTTTTCAGTTATAGACGGATGCCTTATCTCTCCTGTTACGTTAACATCGTCTACAAATACCTCTGATCCACCTGCCGAACACTCTATCCTGATACTCGTATCATCCAACAGCTTACAGAGCCCTTCTTTATCACCGAAATCAGCGCCAGAACTGCTGACTTTCCACGTAAAGGCCCTATACATTGCACCACTATCTAGATACGTAAAGCCAAGACGCTTAGCCAATCCTTTTGCCGCAGTACTTTTACCAGACCCAGCTGGCCCATCGATCGCTATGATCAACAGGTACCTCCAATATTATTATTTAAGCCATTTGAATAATCGAAACTTTCTTTTATAACAAAGCATATTTATTAATGCAAGATATTTTTATGCTATTATTACTACACTACTTAGCTAATTTCCCGTCTCTATTTGCTTTAATCTCCGCTCAAATACAAGCGCAACGTCCCGGGACTTTATCATTACAGACGCTTCATGGTTTTTTCTCAGTGCGCCATAAGTCCAGTTAGTGCTTCCAACGATTGTTATATATTTATCAATAACCACCACCTTACTATGAGTTACCCTGTTCTTACTGTCGTAAAAAACAGGAACACCGGCATGTAATAGCAGATTGTATGCATATTCACTTCTCCTTTCTACTACGTCTCTTTTCTTGCCTTTTTCCCAGAATTTGACATTCCGGTCAAAAACAACCTGAACCGTTACTCCCCTTTTATGTGCGTTTATGAGATCAAGAACCAGTTGATATTCATCTCCGTCCGTATGCCCTTTGTCCAGTTTAGCCATATACATAACACATAATATGGTCTTTTTGGCATTGGCAAATGCCTTATGAACTGCCGAATAATACTCTGTATCAATAAGGGGGATTACGTCATCGGCAGGCAGAGGATAAGCTTGCTTTGCTTCGTACATCACGCCTGAAACGCTGAAAAAGATAATAAAGACCAATTTTGTGAATATTTTATCAAGATTCATTTTGTAACTATCGGTACGGGCGCTTAAGTTTATTAATCTTTTAATATATGTCCCTATTTTATGTCTGCATTAGGATCGCGCTTACCCACAACATATTGAGGCAGAACTCTTCTAACACGCACATCTACAATTTCATTCATTAAATCATCAGGGCCGTCAAACAAGACCTTTACATACCTGTCTGAATAACCGCATAATTCCCCTGTCTTTTCGCCTCTGGAACCTTCTACGAGGACGCTTATATTTTTGCCTGTAAATACACTTTTATACCTCAAAGAGGTCTCTGCGGCCAGGGATTCAAGCTCTTTTTTTCGTCCCTTAATATCAGAGACTTTGCAATGTTCCGGCATTTTAGCGGCGGGAGTATCTGCGCGCGGACTATATGGGAAGATGTGCGTCCTGCTGAATCCGGCCTGTTCACAAAGTCCCAGTGTATTTTCAAAATGTTTTCTACTCTCTCCGGGAAAACCAACCAGTACGTCGGTCGATATTGACGGCAAATCTATTTTCTTTTTAATCTTTTCCAATGTTTCGAGATACTGAGCAGCGTTATATCTCCTGTTCATCCTCTTCAATATGTAATCGTCTCCACTCTGTAGCGGCAGATGAAAATGGGGACAGATATTGTCCGAATCTGCAATAATATCAATCAAATCATCTGTAACCTCATTCACTTCTATAGAGCTAAGCCTGATTCGCCTTAAACCCTGTATGGCTTGTAACTCCTTCAACACATCCACAATATTTATTTGATATCCTGTTTCCTTACCGTACGCTCCCAGATGAATACCGGTAAGTACAATTTCCTTATAACCGTTGCTTACAAGTTGCTCCGCTTCAAAAAGAATATCGTCTATCTTCTTGCTTATGACCTTACCTCTGACATAAGGGATGATACAGTAGGAGCAAAAAATGTCGCATCCATCTTCAATCTTAAGAAATGCCCTTGTGTGACCATCAAACTTACTGACCTTCAAATCGAATGCCGATTTGTTTTGACGAAGTTTCTTTGTATGGGGATCTCTTATATTACTGGAAATCGGAACGGGGTCATTATCTGGGATAAAACCGTTTTTTAAGTACTCAATTATCTTGCCCTCCCTACCCTTTTCAAAGACATAGCCTACACCATCTATCTTCTTAATTGCCTCTGCATCCGATTCGGCATAACAGCCTGTCACGATGACGGTAGCATCCGGGTTGTTCCTTATTACCTTCCTGATCTGCTGGCGCGACTTATCATCGCTTGTGGATGTGACCGTACACGTATTTATGACACACAAATCAGCAGGAGAGCTCACGGACGTTTCCACGTATCCATTTGACATAATGGCCTCCCTCAACGCCTGGGTTTCGTACTGATTCACCTTACATCCAAGGGTAATAAATGAACATTTTTTCATTATTTATAACAGGTTTATATCTCAAAAAAAGCCCATGAAACACACGAAATATTACTAAAGGATTTTTTCGTGTGTTTTCGTGTGTTTCGCGGTTAAAATGTACCTGTTGATATATTACGCCAGACATAGACTATAATTCAACAGCAAACTTCCAGAGTGGTTTTATGGAATATAGTTGTAAGCGAAAAGAGGATAAGATACTTAAGAAAGTTTGGGAATTTAAAATAAAATGAGTAAATGGAGAATAACATGACAAATCTGAATAAAGTGTCATTGGTAAAGTGTACAAATTATTCTAAAGAAGATATACGAAATGCAGTTGATAAAACATTCTCTTTTTTTGGTGGGATTGAAAACGTTATCAAAAAAGGAACCAAGGTTCTACTAAAACCGAACTTCTTAAAGGAGAGCAGTTCGAGAAAATGTATAGTTACGCATCCCGCCGTTATAGAGGCAGTAGCAGAAAAAGTCCTTGAAACAGGCGCAATTCCTATCATAGGAGACAGCCCTGCATTTGGCTCCGTAGCAAAAGTAGCCAGTCGTTTAGGGCTGGATAAATTCGCGGAAAAACATGGTATTGATATCATCGAACTGGATAAGCCCAGAAAAGTATCCATTAACTGTGGTGGACAGGATTTTTCACTGACCGTCTCAGGCAAGGCGCTTGATGTTGATGCCATAATCAACCTTCCCAAGCTTAAGGTTCATGTACAGGTACTCTTCACTGCGGGAGTTAAGAACCTGTATGGATGTGTCAGCGGCAAGCAGAAGGCGTGGAGGCATTTACAGTCAAAAAACAACCTGGATTGGTATACGGACATGTTAATTGCTAATTATCAGTTGGTTAAGCCGGTATTCACCATAGTTGATGGTGTTATAGCGATGGAAGAAAAAGGCCCCACTGGGGGGCGCCCCAAAAATGTTTCACTGCTTGTCGGCGGAATAGATGTCATAGCAGTAGATAGAGTGATCACGGAAGTTCTCTCTGCCCATCCGAATGATGTTCCCATACTCAGGGCAGCAAAAAGGCTGGGAATAGGCGAACAGGATCTATCAAAGATAGAGATAGCAGGAGAAAGCATCTCTTCTGTTAAAGTACACGACTTTATCTTTCCGGAACTGTCACCAATAGGTTTTGATTTCATTCGCGTAGTAAAGAGTCTTATCAGGCATCTATGGCTCAAGTTTGTAGGCAGGCCGAAGTTGCAAACATGA
>JAIQZR010000200.1 GCA_021777035.1 Candidatus Scalindua sp.
GTATGGCTGTTTGTGCAAGTTTGATTATGCCATTTTCTCCTTGATTTTAGGTACTCATTAGCCTTTTGGCTAGATGCGTAAAATCATACGTTTGTGACAGTTCTTCTCAAGATTGTAAAGTTATTTTTTCGCGAACCCTAAATGGTTTTAAAGGACAAGTAGTTGCAAGCTCTGTCCTTGCCGCTGCAAGATATGAATATCTTATTAAAGAAGCTATAGCAAAGAAAATAGAGAAAGAAGAGACAAAAAGTGATGACGAAATTGATGAAGACTTTATTAAGCAATTAAAATTCCTTGAAGTCTGCACCGTCGTTACCATGCAGGATAATAATGAACCTGGTTTTATCAGCCAGGCACGTAATAAAGCAAAAGATCTAAATGCAGTGGAAAGCTTTAAGAAAGATTTTGATTATGATAAACCCGAGTCAGGAGTGGCAATTCTGTGTGTGTGTGACAGGCTGTTAACGGGGTTTGATGCGCCTATTGAGCAGGTTATGTATCTAGACAAAAATGCACGAGAACATGATCTTTTACAAGCAATTGCCAGAGTTAACCGTACGAAAGGACCAAAAAAGAAACATGGAATTGTTGTCGATTACTTTGGTGTTGCAAATCACTTAAAAGAAGCTCTGGCCATCTATGCTGAAGAAGACGAAAAGGAACTGCAAGAATTTCTTGAATACTTCCGTGATATTAATAAGGAGATACCAGTTATGGAAGCCCGGTACAATAGGCTAATTCAGTTATTTACCGATAAAGGAATCCATCGTTTTGAAGATTTTGCTAATCAAAACATGGAAGACAAAAAAGAAGAATTTGACCTTGCAGAGAAGTGTATTGATCTTGCAGCGGAAATCCGATTTAGAGCACAATTTGATACATATCTGAAAGCTTTTTTTGATAGTCTTGATTTATTATTCAATGTTGATACAGCAAACAAATACTACATCCCTGCTAAAAGATTTGGCTATCTCCTAATGAGAATACGCAACCGCTACCGTGACGAAACCATGGATTTAAAATGGGCAGGAGAGAAAGTCAGAAAGTTGATTGACAAATATCTTTTATCATTAGGAATTGATAGCAAAATACCCCCTGTATCACTCCTCTCTGACGAGTTCCCAAAAGAAATGGACAAGCATGGGAAATCACTCAAAGCTAAAGCTTCAGAAATGGAACACGCCATGAGACGCCATATAAAAGTAAATATGAACATTGATCCTCAGCTTTATACAAAATTTAATGACAGACTTAAAGCAATTTTAGAAAAATACAAAGGCAACTGGGATGTAATAGTTGATGAACTTGATTCTCTGCGAACTGATATGAAAACTAAAAACCAGGATTTAACAGAAGGGCTTGATGAAATCGAGGATGTTTTCTATCGAAACATTGTTAATAACGCATTCGAGAAAAAGAAAAATACAACAGAAGACGCCACCAGAGATACCGTGGAACTTTACGTGGAAAATGAAACGGAGATTAAAAATCTGGTTATTGAAATTGTTGAGTTATTAAGAGAAAAATTGAAAATACCTAACTTCTGGAAAAGGTCTTCTGAGGTCAAAAAACTGCAAGGCGAAATTGATGATAAACTTGATTTTTCAGGAATTGAGGAGATTACAACTAAACACGAACGCATTTGTGCTGATATATTAAGTCTTGCTGAAAAAAGGGAATATGATTTAAAGGAGTAAAGTAACGTCAATGCTGGATAATCTTACATTAAATATTAAAAAGAGTAGGCGAAAAACTCTCAGCATTTATATTGAGAGAGAGGGATCGGTCTCCGTTTTGGCACCAGTTTCTTCAAGTGATACTGATATTGAAGAGGTAATAAAGAAGAAAGAGTACCAGATACATAAGTTACTTGCAGAGTGGGAAACAGCAAATAACTCTAAATTGGAGCGAGAATTCGTTAATGGCCAATCTTTCATGTATCTTGGAAGAAACTACAGACTGGAATTAACTTCTGAGAAACAAACCTCACCGCTAATATTGAAAAATGGATATTTCTTGTTAAACAAACATCACAAAAACAGAGCAACGCAGTTATTTATTGAATTTTACAAAGAAAAAGGCTTGCCAAAAATAATAGAAAGAGTTGATAGATATAAGAACAGACTAGATGTAGTTCCATCTCAAATTAGAATTATAGAATTAAAAAACAGATGGGCTTCCTGTTCAAAAAAAGGTAATTTGAATTTTCACTGGAAATGTATTTTAGCACCACTTGATGTACTCAGTTACATAGTAGTACATGAGCTCGTGCATTTAAAAATTGATAATCACACAAAGCAGTTTTGGAATGAGGTAGATAAAGTAATGCCGGATTATAAGAACCATATTGAATGGTTAAAAAAAAATGGTGCAGCAATGGATATATAAGATTGGTTCTGTATGTTATAGCAGCTAGGATCACTAATCAAACACAGGAAATTATTGACAACTGAATGGAATAAGATTTACAAACACGAAGAGGAGAATGGTATATTTTTTGCGAAATTTATAATAGAGCTAAATATTTAGTTAATTCGACCTAAAAAGTGTATAATAACTAAACGTTATTAGCTGTAGCCTTAATTTTTCTAAGGAAATTTTGTATTATTCCGATAATATAACCAATAGGAAAATATTTATCTTTCTAGCAAGAAATTAATTCAAACGGCAAAACATTCTTATTTTTTTTGTTGACATTAACAACAAAATTCGCAACACTCCAGAAGGATGAACATGCAAAGCTTCTTAATTATTTTAGGTGTTGCTATTTTAACATCCGCTATGTGGGGAATCGTAATTGATCCACTGTTAGAAAAGCGACCAAGAAAAGCAATCTTTGTTAAACCTAGAAACATTTCTAGAAAATTAGATGATAAGGACAAGAATAATAAAGACGCTTACCTTGTAAATAGCGCAACTTAATTAAATAGACTCTATACCTAAATTTGCAATTTCAAGCCGGTAATTTATACCGGCTTTTTTTATGGAGATAAACTGCTTGAGTCAATCCCGAGAAACAAAATCTATATTTGAAGGAATACCCAAACATATCGTTGCTATTGCAATAGCAATAGCAATCACTTATTGCTTTGGATGGTTAGTAAAAAATTGGAATACAGGTTTTGTAACAGAAAAGGTTAAGATATCTTCACATTATCTAGAATCTAATTTATTTTGGATTGAACCAGCATTGGCTATCGTGTTAATAATTATTTTTCATATTATAACACGCTTAGTAAGACGTTCTAAAAAAGGTGGAATGGCAATAGCTTCTGGAATGTTCTTTTACAGTCCTAATCATGATAAAGGTTCGATAGAAAAAGGTGAAAAGTTTCTTAGAGAAAAAAGCATTGAATGTTCACCAATATACACCATGGGCGCAACGGGATGGAATACTTTTAGTGATAAAAGTTCTCCACTCTATACATCATTAGAATCCTGTCATGAAGCACAAATTATCCTTTTCTCTCCAATAAGCAATAATTTAGAGAAACGTGCACAAGACGTTAATCAAGATGCAAATGAATATAGAAACGAAATTTGTAAAAGTATAAATTATTTAACTGCTTTAAGGACAAAGGGTGTTATCCCTGAACGCATAAAACTTAAAGTATACAATAGTTATCCTGGATGGAAATATATATTTATTCAGCCATACGTTTGGGTTCAATATTATTCTCCGAATCACCATGTTAAGAACACTCCGGTATATATGTATGAAAACGTCCCTAATGGAATTTACCGACATTTATTAGATCAATTTTTAAAACGTTGGAACAGCCATTGGTTATGTCCTTATAATTTTGACAATAAAAAAATTGAATTTATTGATAAAGATGGAAAAATATATAAACAAGAAAGCATTGAACAATTACTCATCGATGCTATAAAGTAAATCTTTTAGTAGATTCCCTACCTATCACCCAAATTATATGTCCGCCGAGAAAGTAACTTCTCGGACAACCCAGAACCTGTTGACACAAAATAGAAAGATCCTATTACAAAAGCAGGGCCACATCTCATACTCAATACATTCAAATAAATTGACATTTTGATTAGTAACTTGCATAAAATGGGGCACTCCATTTACACTGGGGAAAACAATAGCTTAAAAACTATAATTTTTCGATTCTTATTTCATCACGTATATATTTTTTATTTGATTCAGAGACCTTTACTTTTTTTAACCCTTCAGGAGTCTTAACAATATAATGACCGTCAATAATATTTGGGGTCAAACCTTGATCAGTGATTAATCGCTTGATATTAAAAGGAAGTTTATGATATTGTGTCTGTCATGGCAAGGCAATGGCGTATTGAATTTGAAGGGGCTTACTATCACGTCTTATCACGAGGAAATGAGCGAAGGGATATTTTCAGTTATAACGATGACCGTATTTTGTTCCTGGACACTCTGGGAAAGATGTCGGACAGGTTTGAGATTGAAGTTTACGCTTATGTCCTCATGGATAATCATTACCACTTGTTACTAAAAACTAATAAGCCTAATATTTCTAAAGGCA
>JAIQZR010000003.1 GCA_021777035.1 Candidatus Scalindua sp.
TTGATATAATTCATTGTCGCACAACAACTTACAGAATTGAATTGTATCATTTTACTCCCAATTTGCAAGGGTTTTTACTGCCCACTCCTATACGTAAACCACTGCAACGATTACGCTTAAAAATTTCCGTACGGAAACTAATTATAGATATTATCTTGGGGGTAGAAGTATACCTGCCCCTCTAAAAGTGATTAAACATCATGGAGATTCAAATATTAATTTGATTGCTACTGAAATTTTAGGACTGACTAAGATGGATTGGAATTCATTTGACTTATACACAAAACTACCAGCAACAATTAATTCTTCAAATCAGATTGCAAGAATAGGTAAACTATTAGCTCGATTTGAAGGAAAAACTTATGACTATAGACTATTTATTTAAATTCCATGAAAGTTTAGAACGTATTAAGAAAAAAGGCATGTAGCAGAGCGCTAAAAGCCGCGCCCGCTGAAAAGTACGTTAGGTTGCAGTACAAAGCAAAAGTGAGATATGACGAATACAAAAACTATGGGGGAAGCACATGGTGGTCACGAATGCTCTCAAAATATTAATGTGTTGATATTCTAATAAATGTGGTCTAACATTGAGGGTGGCTTATAGGCAGATTTGTAATTGTGTATCGCAATATAAGAAACCAACGTCAGGTTGCTTGCCTTCCTGATATTCCTAATACAATTTAGCTATAATATAAATTGTAATCTCGCATAAGAGTGCCTATAAGCCGCTACATTTTTCTCGATGTGAAAATTAATGAACGCCTTAGGAAAGCTCAAAAAAACCACCTCACTAAGCGAGCTTGCTATCTTGCTCGGCTATAAGCCAAAAGCTCTTTCCTACATTCTGTATAAAATCCCAAGCGGAAATAAGTATACTGAGTTTACAATCCCTAAAAATAATGGTGGAACACGTAGGATAAAAGCTCCTGTAGACCAACTCAAAACTCTTCAAAAACGTTTAGCAGAACTACTAAATAAATGCTTTAAGGAAATTTGTATAACAAGCAAACATAAGCGATCTTTGTCTCATGGATTCAGGGAAAACCACTCTATATTAACAAACGCAAATGAACATAAACATAAACGTCATGTTTTTAATATTGATTTACAAGACTTTTTCCCATCAATAAATTTTGGTAGAGTTCGGGGGTTTTTAATCAAAAATGCTCACTTTGAGTTAGATCAGAAAGTCGCTACCGTTATTGCCCAAATAGCTTGTCATGACAATGAGTTGCCTCAGGGGAGCCCTTGCTCTCCGATCATTTCAAATCTGATAGGACACCTGTTGGATATACGAATGGCTAACTTGGCAAAGAAAGCCAAGTGCACCTATTCGAGGTATGCCGATGATTTGACCTTCTCCACAAACAGAAAAGAATTCCCTGAGAGAATTGCCATTAAAAAAAATGGATATGACAATGAATGGGTTTCTGGTAAAGCTCTAAAAAAAGAGATAGAAAAGGTTGGTTTTACAATAAATGAGGGAAAGACATCATTGCAGCACAAGACCGCACGACAAATTGCCACAGGCCTTATTGTAAACAAGAAATTAAATATTAAAAGAGAGTATTACAAACAGGCTAGATCTATGTGCTACGCCTTGTTTCAGTCTGATCAGTTTTACATAGGTGGTAAACGCATTTCAGCACCAGCAATTTCTGAAAATGCCAAAAAGAGTGAACTATCATCTAGCAATACTGAAATCCTTTTTACTCTTTGGATAAGCCTTTAATTATTTGCGAGGGCAAGACCGATATTGTATATCTAAAATGTGCATTAAGGCAGCTAGAAAAGGAGTATGGAGAATTTATACAGAAAAAGGATAACAGTTTTGTTTTCAAAGTTGGATTTCTAAACCTGTCCAAAAACCTCAAGGATGTGCTTGCAATGTCAGAAGGTACTTCCGGATTAAAATCACTGATGTATATATATAAAAAATACATGAAACCATTTAAAGGTGAAGGAAAGAAGTATCCGGTCATTATACTGACAGATAATGATAGCGGATCTAAGGGAATTAAGAGAATCTTGAAGGATAATGATTCCACTAAACCGTTCTCATATTTTGTAGAAAATATGTATGTGGCATATGTCCCCTCTATAAGTGGTAACGCAGAAACGGAGATAGAAGATTTGTTTGACAAGAAAGTACTAGAGACGAAAGTTGCTGGTAAGACATTTAAGCGAAAAGGAAAAGTTGACCAAAAAACTGAATATTCGAAACAAATTTTTGCAGAAAAAGTAATAAAAGCCAATCAAGATACGATCAATTTCAATAGTTTTAAAGAACTCCTGGATAGGTTCAAGGAGGTAATAGTGGACTATGATCAAAAAAAAATCAAACTACAGACGACAGTGGACAAAGCCACCACAAAAAGATAGAGTAAAATACAGCCCGTTTATTAATATCATGATATGCTATAAAATCCGTAATATATAGAAACGATAAAAGTACTGATCACACATTTTCATGGTAAATTAACCCCCTAATATTTAGCGTTATATTCATGTCCTTTTTTGCACAACCCCCTTATATTCAACGAATTGCGCCCTCTATTATTAATTGACCCATTTATTATTAGAGGTATATGTGAAATACATACACTATTTCTCTACTGACAAAACCCAGCCTATAGTATTGATATGGCTCAAAAGCCTGCTAAAATAAGGGCTCACGCAGTATTATATTTTTCTTGTAATTATTTAGCAGAATATATATAGTGAGTTCATGGCAATAAGTACCCCTAATTGCGAGCCTCATGACTTCTTTGATCAACCGGCTTTGTCTACTCATAAGAAATATGAAGCGTTACGAAGTTTTTTCTATGAGAAGAAAAGCGCAGAGGAAGTAGCTAATAAATTTGGTTACAGGTTAAGCTATTTTTACAACCTTACCCGTGACTTTAGAAGTCGTTTAAGGAAATCCCCAAACCAGAATGTATTTTTTTTATCACCAAAGTTTGGCAGAAAAGAAAAGGATCGTGATGGCAATGTGGTTTCATTAATTACCAAATTAAGAAAGCAATATATTTCAATTCCAGAGATTAAATCCATTCTTGATGCTAAAGACCACAGAGTTTCTGAAAAATATATTTGGCACATATTGAAAAAAGAAGGATTTGCGAAATTACCAAGAAGAAGCAAAGGTGTCACCAGTCGTTCGATTACTAATGATAAAATAAGGGCACCACAAAGTATTCAATTAGAATATATTTCAGAGAATTTCAGTACTCAAAATTCCATAGGAATCCTCTGCTTGCTGCCGTATATACAAAAATTTGGAATAGACAAGGTAATTCAGAACTCAGAATACCCTGAAACGGAAAGTATTAACAAACTTTCATCAATATTGAGTTTTGTTGCTTTAAAGCTATCAAATGTCCGACGATATAGTGCTGATGATTTGTGGTGTATGGATCGTGGTTTGGGCCTCTTTGCCGGTTTAAATGTTCTTCCAAAAACGGGATGGTTCAGTTCTTATTCAAGTAGAGTCACTCGATCTATGAATTTGTCATTCTTGAAAAGTTTACACAAGATTTGGAAGTCAAATGGTCTTCTTTCAGATACGCTTAATCTTGATTTCACAACAATTCCATACTGGGGAGATGATTCTCATTTAGAAAACAATTGGTCTGGCAAAAGAAACAAGTCTCTCCCAAGCATTCTCTCAGTAATAGCCCAAGATCCCGATTCTGGGATAATAGATTATACTGATACGAGTATTCGACGTGATAGGGAACCACAAGTAGTCTTTGAGGTGTTAGATTTCTATCGTAAAGAAGTTCCGCAAGGAGAGGATTTAAAATATCTTGTTTTTGATAGCAAATTTACTCCTTATGAAAATTTGCGGAAATTAGACGATAATCAAATCAAATTTATAACAATACGTAGACGTGGTAAAAATATTGTAGAAAAATTAGAAAGTTTAGATAAATCAAGTTGGAAAAAAACAAGAATTATGAACGCTGATGGTAAAGGCAGATTGTTGAAAATATACGAAGAAAGGATTTTGCTTAAAGAGTACGGTAAATCCCTCCGTCAGATAGCTATAACCGGTCATGGGAAAATAAAACCTGCATTATTAATAACTAACGATGAAGAAATCAAACCTGAAGATTTAGTCAGAAAGTATTGCCGTCGCTGGATTGTAGAAAAGGGTATATCTGAGCAAATAGATTTTTTCCATTTAAATAGGGTCTCTTCATCAATGGTGATAAAAGTGGATTTTGATTTGACAATGACGGTTTTATCACACAACTTATATCGTTTGTTGGCAAAAAATCTGCCAGGATACACGCACAACACATCAACATCTTTATTTGAAAAGTTTGTTTCAAATAGTGGAGAGATTGAAATTTCACGTGATACTATTAGAGTAAAAATGAAGAAGAAAAGAAATCTTCCCGCATTATTAACGGAAATGGAAAAATTTCAGAATAGTGTACTTCCATGGATGGAGAATAAAAAAATATATTTCTGTGGGGCCTCTTCTTCATAAAATTAGGGGTTCTTATTTACCATGAAAATCTATGTT
>JAIQZR010000021.1 GCA_021777035.1 Candidatus Scalindua sp.
TTACCCTTGATCCGGAACAGTCATAGAAGAATACGGCGGTGTTTCCCCCCTTTGTAATAGATGACGGTTTGTTGTCGAGGTCAGGAGGTGTGAATCTAACATTCCTAGGTAGTAAAGTCAATAGCAGACTTGACCCCTTTACTTTCCCCTTTGAGTGATATGTCAACGATGCGCCGCAGGCGTGATGTGGTACACTTGGTACTGTAACTCGTGCAATTCTTGGCACAACAGGATTCTAGCTTTTATATTCTCTTCTGTCAATTAAATAGGTATGGTGTCCCCCGATTTCGGAGCTTCACCTCTTACATGCACTGTGCCCGCCTGACCTCCGCTTTGCTTTTGTTAATTACTTAATCGCTTGGAGTAGCATCCAGGTGTTCTTTAAAGATATCTTTTATGAACACCGGCACAGTATCGAAACTTCTTACTAATCAAACACCAGGGCCAACAATTGGATTTTCTTTTGATCCGTAACGTCTTAAACTGAGGATTAATGCCCAGTCTTTAACTCTCTTTTTTGGCTTCTCCCATTTTCTTTCAGGATACTTTTTGGAAGGCTGGTATTCAAATAGATACCAGCTTCGACTACCTATTACCCACTGCTTTATATCTAAATTTGTAAGCACATATCCTCCCCATTCATCTATTTCTTCATTTGTATAATATCCACCTTTAGTTTGATCATCTCCACGTAGATATGAAAAATCATATACATGATTTACATCATGACTAATATACTTTGGATATAGGGAGTCAAGTTTTAGAGGATATTCACCACTGTCTTTCTTATACTTTTCTAAAGCATCAATAATAATTTTGCCTTTTTCTGCTACTTTTTCCAGTTCCCTGTTACTCTTCCCCACCTCGCCTCTATACAAATAGAAATAAGATAGTGATGAACATGACCCCACGAGTAACAAAAGAATTATTAGAACTTTTTTCATTTAATAGTGCCATCAAAAAACACAATTGAAGATTACATTATTCCAAGGTTATCTTTATCTGCCATAGTATATGCTGCCGTCAGGAAAATATAGAGGTATACCCTTTGCGCCATATACAGTATCTTGTATATCTTGTCGTGCGTCGAATCTGCCCCCTGGAGCATTTGGATCAAATGAAGATGGTTGAAACTCACCCGGCTTGCCATGTACAACCTTGTTCCAGGAGTCTATAGCAGTGAACCACGGATACTGAACCAATTCAAGAAGATATGCAAAATTACGAGCGACATCAGCATTACCTATATATTGTCCGTAATCCCAATGTGCTTTTTGGTGCTTGTATGGGTCTTCACTAGATCCAAATGCTCTTTTTCTCAATTCGATAATCTTATTAACATTAAGAGCTCTAGCAATAGCATATATAGTTCCTTCTCCTTGTTCAGTCAGATTCACTGTAGGCGTGCTAGCCCCAGAGCCATAAGAACCCAACCCTCTATTAGGATTTTTCCCGTAAAAAGCTCTTCCAGATGCTTTGGTTCTTGCCGGACTCCCCCCATCAGCTTGGTTCCTCCTCGACCTTCCCGAATCCCCAAAATCATTTGCCGCCTGCGCCATCTGAGTCAGGCCAAGCAATACGAACCATGGATTGCCACCTTCACCAAAACCCTGAATGGTCGTTAGAACGCCAATAGCAAATTTGACTTCAGGCTTTGAGAGTACAGATTGAACTGCCTTCCCGGCACTTTTAAAAACCTTGCCGATACTATCAAAAAACCCATGCCCTGATGGGTCAGTATATTTTAATGGGTTATTTATGACATAGCTATACCTGTTAAGCGCCTGGGGGTTTGTCGGATCGGGGACTATTGTGTCTGCCGAGATAAACCTGCCCAGTGCCGGGTCGTAGTATCTCGCGTTATAGTAGTATAGTCCGGTCTCTGTGTCAAGCTCCTGGGAAGTGTATTTGTGTTTTGTGGTGGTTGGGCTTGTGTCTGACAGCGTTTCACCGAACGGGTAGTAATGTATCTCTTCTACCTTTACTCCACTTGAGTCTGTTATCACACTGCTGCTTCCAAGATGGTCTTGATGGTAGTAGTATGTGTCCGCAGTCGTCCTTGATGCTATCCTTGTGCTACCGGCAAATATGTAGTTTGTAGAGACGCCGCCAGTCTCTTCATAGAGTTTTCCAATATAGATGGTCGTGGAACTGCCAGTCAACTTCTTTACCCTTGATCCTGAACCGTCATAGAAGAATACGGCGGTATCCCCCCCCTTTGTAATAGATGATGGTTTGTGTCGAGGTCAGGAGGTGTGAATCTAACATTCCTAGGTAGTAAAGCCAATAGCAGACCCCTTTACTTCTTTACTTTTTTGTGGTAGTTCGTTATCTCTTTTTGCGTGTAATATTTTACTCTTTTTTCTTTAGGGGTGGTTTTGTGTGGAGTCGGTCTTGCTGTCCTGCCTAAACATGTAGCTAAGGGGAGACTCCTTTCTTTTTTCTTTATCCTGCGTTTCTGCACTACTTTTCCTTTAACGAAGGTATTCTTGCCATTCCGGCAGTGCTTATAAGCATAGAAAATAGTGCTGCATATTTAAAAGGGCATTTTAAAATAAATACGAAACATAATACAAATATAACGCAGGAAATATACCCGAAAATGAACCGGTATTTAAAACTATTGTCTAGATAAAATATCAACCCAAACATTATCGCTGAGTATACAATGCAGATTAACACTACTTCTAGTAGACTGTTCATGTACTTAGGTTATTTGTTTGATTAAAAGTTAATTCGATGTTATCTATCATCTTTTTAATTTCTTTTATAATAAACGCCTCATATTTGTTGTCGCTATTTATTAGGTCTTTTAGAAATTCTATATTATTAAATTCACTAATTTTATCTAAGGACAAGAGTGCTATAAGGATAACATTACTATTTTTTTCTTCTTTAATTAAATCTTCTAAAGGAATTATTGCTTGGCAAGCGCTTAATTTTCCAAGGGATTCAGCAGAAAAAAATCTTACACGCCAATTATCGTGATGTAAATATTTAATATATGTATTAACGGAGGATACATTTTGTATTTCACCTAGTATCTGAAGAACACTAATTTTGAATAAAATATCATCATGTTTTTCTATTTCCGATAAAAGAACTGGATTGATTTTGTCTCCCATACTTGTAAGTTTAGATATGGCAGACATCCTGATACCTTCATCAGCACTTTTAAGATTTTCAAGTTCTTTTTCATACGATTCATTTTCAGTTTTATTTTCAATAAAAAAAATCCCAAAAACCAACAATAGCAAAGTTGTTGAACTAATCAAAATACGTATTTTTCTAATTTTCAATGATTTTCTGAATAACTTGATTATATAGGAATTTCCATTTTAAGTCTTTAGCTTAAAATAAGTTATAACAAAAACCCGTATCCTCACGCAAAGCCGCAAAGAGCGAAAAAGTGAGTCATGGCTCATAAATATTCGTATATTTTCTCGGCAGTTTTATTCTTTGCGATCTTTGCGGCTTTGCGTGAGCATATTTTTACTAAAAGCCCGCCCGTAGGGCGCTAATTTAAATTGCAAGAACTATTAAAATACAATTTACATTTGAATTTAAGGTTTACGTTTTAAACCTTCAGGTTTTTTAGTAAAAGGTGGATTGTAATAAGGGTTTTTCTCCCCCCATTCTTCCGTTAATTCTCCCCAATCTTCATATTGTTCTTGTCGTCTTTGTATCAATTTATGAAATCCATACATCGCGTCCGGGTCAGCAAGCGAAAGAGGTGGAAAAAATAATAAATCAAGTATGGCCTTGACACCGTTTTGAGCGCCTTCCCACATTCTTCTTAAATAACTATCATTACGAACACTCACATTCAATGCAACTTTATTAGACCTTATATTAGACTCATTACTTGAGGTGCCATTATAGCCATCAACAGGACTACTACTTTGCACTCTACTTCTGGAGCCATCCCCACTCCCATTGATGGGCATTCCCCCATCGGTTAGAATTCCAGACCTTCCCGAACTTCCACTAAAAGCATTACTTATAGCTTTCGAGCTAAACCCATAATAAGAATCTGCGGCTGCTGCAGCACCAGTCACTGCGGCCATAGCCAACACTGTCGCTGTGCTAACTTCTGCAGCTGTTAAAGCAGCAGCATAATAAATAGACGCAACATATCCAGTAGCGATACCTACAGCAGCCGCAATAGCAAACCTTACAACAGGTTTTGAGAGTGCAGACTGCACAGTATCTTTAACACTGCTAAAGATATCTGTAATGCCATCCCATATATCACTAAAGAAATTTCCATGCCCACTTGGATCAGTATACTTAAGTGGATTGTTCAGGACATAG
>JAIQZR010000201.1 GCA_021777035.1 Candidatus Scalindua sp.
GATATGTTAGGCAAATGGGTAAAAAGGATATTAACAACTGACGACAATGCTACGTCAGGAGTAACGGAAGAGATTTTAAAGGCAAAGGGCTTTATGTAAAACCGGAAGTTACTACAGCATCTAACTTTTGCATGACGGGCATTGTCCACCAAAACAATTATGAAATCTGAGCAGAGAAAAAAAAGTGTAATAGGAATAACGATGGGAGATCCCGGTAGTATAGGCCCGGAGGTTGTCCTTAGAGCATTAACATCACCAGAAATAAGAAGTGCTGCAAATTATATTATAATTGGCCATGAAAAGGTCTTAAGTCGCACTGCGAACAATCTCGGCATGGGAACAGAACTTCAACTGTCACGGATTGATAATGCGTCATTGAATGCAAACACAGACTTGACAGATAACATAAATGTACTAGATCTTGATAATATATCAGTACATGACACATTAATGCACAAACCCCTGCCGGAAAGTGGCAGGGCATCTGTAGAGTATATTCTCAAAGGACTAGATCTGGCACTTAGCGGAGGAATTGATGCGCTTGTAACAGCTCCAATAAGTAAAGAGGCGATCAAACTGGCAGGTTTTGATTTTGCAGGACATACAGAGCTACTTAAGGAGAAGACGTCCGTAGAAAATGTAGTAATGTTCATGGTTGGGAAGGGGCTAAGGGTCTCGTTTGTCACTACTCACCTCGCGGTAAATGAAATATCTGAATTTATTAACCGGGAAAATGTGCTTTCCACTATACAAATAACAGCAGATGGACTTAAAACATTTTTTGGAATAGACCGACCGAAGATTGCGGTTTGCGGTTTAAACCCACATTGCGGTGACGGTGACCGATTCGGTACGGAGGAGAGGGATGTTATCATGCCAGCAATAGAGCGTGCGCAGAAAATGGGGATTGACTGCCACGGGCCTCTATCAGCTGACACGGTTTTTAACAAGGCACTTAACGGAGAGTTTGATACTGTAGTAGTCCAATTTCACGACCAGGGGACAATCCCGATAAAAATGCACGCGTTTGATTCCGGAGTAAATATTACGCTTGGCATACCTGTTATCAGAACATCACCCACACACGGTACCGCCTTTGATATAGCAGGCAAAGGTATCGCTAAGCCCGGCCCAATGATTGAGGCAATAAAAACAGCAGTTATGATGGCGGAAACACGAAAACCGTTATTTATTTAAAAAAAAAATCAAAAAGGAGCGAAGAATATGGGAAAAGTGTTAATTACATATTATAGCAGAACAGGTAAAACGGAGAAGATGGCCGAGTATATTGCAGAAGGCGTCCGTTTTAGTGGCAATAGTGCCGATATCAGAAAACTCTCAGATATAAAGAGTGAGAAAGAGTTGGAGGGATACGACGGTTATGTGCTAGGGTGCCCTACCTATCACAGAGATATGACTGCCAACATGAAGACATTTCTATTTATGGTAGAGAAAGCACAATTGAACGGAAAGGTGGGAGGCGCTTTTGGCTCGTACACCCACAGCGGTGATGCGCCAAAGTATATCTTCGATACAATGGAAAATGTGTTTAAAATGGATATGACGTCATTAGGATCTTTTAATCTGCTAGAAAATTTAGTGGAAGGTACAGAGGGCATGAGAGCGTGCCAGGATTACGGAAAGAGCATTAGCGAAAAACTGACGTCATGATCAGATTACAATGATTATGAATTTTATTGAAACAATCATAAAAGGAGAGGACAAGAGACATGTCAACACAAGATAATTTACAGGATGCCTTTGCTGGCGAATCGCAGGCAAACAGGAAGTATCTGGCCTTTGCTAAAAAGGCTGAAGATGAGGGATTTAATCAGGTAGCCAAACTCTTTCGTGCAGCGGCAGCGGCCGAAACAGTACATGCCCACAAACATCTAAAGGTAATGGGTGGTATCAAAAGCACTAAAGAAAATCTTGAAGAGGCAATTGAAGGAGAGACCCATGAGTATACGAAGATGTACCCACAGATGATCCTGGAAGCGGAAAAAGAAGGAGGCCAGGAGAAGGCTGTACAGAGTTTTGATTTTGCCAATAAGGTCGAGAGTATCCATGCAAACCTTTACCGAAATGCATTGGATAATCTGGAAAATAATGAGACAGTAGATTATTATGTATGTCAGATATGCGGAAACACGGTAGAAAATGAAACCCCGGATAAATGTCACATCTGTGGTGCCACATCTTCTATGTTTACAAAGATTGATTGATCTTTGTAAATTGTTGTAAGATCGTCCACCTGGGTGGAAGATTTTACAACCTGGCACGTAGATTTAAAAATTTTTGCAATCACACAATGTAAAAGTTGTGGCTACTTCATTAAGATAGAGTACCTAAAAAATGTTCTTTGACGATATAATTTCATTAGACGCACCTCACACAAAATCAATGTTGAAAGCGCTTTTAGAGGAGAGAGGAGTTCGCGTCAAAAAGCAGTGGGGACAAAACTTTTTAATAGACCAGAATCTGTTACAGTTTATTATTAACACTGCAGAGCTAGGCCCTAATGATGTAGTCCTCGAAATAGGAACAGGCACAGGTTCTCTGACAAGATTACTTGCGCAAAATGCCAGACACGTCTTCGCTGTAGAGTTGGATCGTAAACTGTTTGAAATCATGAATGAAACGTTAAAGGACTACAATAATATAACTACATATAATAAAGACATCCTGAAATCAAAACACCATATTAATCCGAAAATTGTAGAGGATATATCTAATTACATTCACGCTGCTTCTTCTTCAGAAAACTTATCTGTCAAAGTAATATCCAATTTGCCATATTATATCAGCACACCCGTAATTATAGATTTATTACAGGAAGTACTGCCCATCAAGACAATGGTTCTGATGCTCCAGAGAGACACAACAGATAGGATGAAGGCACTGCCCGGAACCAGAAATTACGGTGTACTGTCCATTATGACAAACCTTTTTGCTAATGTAAAAGTATTGAAAAAACTCCCTCCTGACGTGTTCTGGCCTGTTCCGCTCGTAGATTCCGCAATCGTTAAGATGACCGTTAATAGACACCAATATGCAGACAAGATCCGTGATTATCAAGTCTTTCAAAATGTTGTCCACACAATATACATTTCAAGAAGAAAGACACTTTTGAACAGTCTGTTATCACTCTGTTCAGGGCTGGGCATTAAAAAAGTTAACAAAGAGATACGTGAAGAGTTGGTAACAATACTAAAGCATGTTGGCATAAAACCTGAAAGCAGAGGAGAAGAATTAGATATAGAAAAACTGATCGAACTCTCCAATGGAATTTCAGAATATTTGAATTTCGGAAAGCATTCTGCATCACTATAAACAAGCGTTGTAGCGGTCGCAACAAAAACCATCACCATCCTTCTACCTCGCTCACCTGTCCGCTGTGGAAGAGGACGACGTCACACTGAACGGAGTAGAAGTGTTGTCAATATTGAAATCTCTTTAGATTAAATTATCAGTTTCTAATATAAAAAGCCATAATCAGAAAGGCTAACAATAACCGGAGGTACTATGAAGCACTCATTATTACTTTATATCCTGATCGTATCATCTCTGTTTTTTTCATCGTCTGCTATACAATCAGCAGAAAAAAAATTGCAAAAAATAAACCTGCGTCCGTATGGCAAAATATTACCTGTTTCTGAAATTGAAGATATCCCTTACATCGTAATACGTGAAAAGAGAGAAAATCAGAGTTTTTTTGGACACAGTAAAATAATCCACGACTACGAAGCAAATACAATTAAAGATGATAAAATAGTTATAGACCATGCAACCGGATTGGTGTGGCACCAATCCGGTTCTTTTAAGAATATTAGTTGGAAAAGAGCAAAAAATTGGGTAGCAGAGTTGAACGAAAAGGGATATGCCGGGTTTTCAGACTGGAGATTACCCACTCTTGAAGAAGCACTTTCGTTGCTGGAATCCGGAGAGAAAAATGACAATCAATTCATAGACCCGGTATTTGATAAAACACAGTCGAGTATCTGGACATGTGACAGTAATGTCTCGAATGCCAGTCTCTCACTGGACAGGGCATGGAGCGTAAACTTCAACTACGGGTTAATAAGCAGAAACAATATCATGACTGAAAGAAAGAAAGTCCGTCCGGTACGGATAAGTTCAAGTAATTGACACGCAAAGAAAACTTTTTTTTGGAGTGCAGAGACCGCCTGTCCGCCAGTTTGTTGGGCGGGTGTCACTGCTTTAATGCACTCTATTTAATTAAATTTTGACCATTAAACTGTAACATTTACAAATTTAGTAAATAATAAGGGGAGTTTTAAAATGACTGATAACGAAGGCACAATATACGTAGCACACTGGACACATACACCTGAAAATTGTCCGGGTAGGACTAGCGAGGGAGCAAAGATGCTCACCGATTTTTGGGCAAGTCGTGATGACGCGGAAAAGGATGGAATAAAGATACTAGGTTCATACGTAACGGTAACAGAACACGATTACTATATTATTGTTCAGGCAAAAGACTATTCAAAAATGGTCAAGTTCTTTCTACCACTCCTCCCAACACAGACCGGTTCATTCAGGCCTGTCCTTCCTATGCAGGAGTGGATAAACATAAACCAGCCGAAATGATACAACACCTCATATGAGGTATTCTGAAAGGATGGCCATTAAAAATTGATAGGAAACAATCTACTAATAAATCTTATTAAGCACTCTAAACCCAATCTTGATCTGGCTGACGTCAATGACCAGGAAAGCCTCTATCTATTGACAAACGCTCTGCTAGAAATACCAGATTTGTCTCTAGACGAACTCTACCAGATTGCTCGTAACAATGGTACTGCCCTTGAGTTCAAGATAGCTGTCAAGTTATTTGAGTCGAGAAAGTTTTTGATAGAGGACAAACAACCTGTCAAAGTAGGAGTGCTCTTTGCCATGTGGGGAGAACAAAACAGATTACTTCCTAAAACGGAAGATAACCCAAATGGTGAAGATTCGCTGCGAGTCAAACTTCAACAGCTTGATTGGGCAACGCGAGACTCTACTATTGAGTGGATCCTTTATGCAGTAGATGATGGATGTCCTCATGATAGTGGCAAAATTGCTTCTGAAATTGCTGCCAGCTCTCCAATGAGTAAACACGTAAAAATCATTCATCTGGAGAAAGCACTTCCACAAAAGCATGGCCCTTTAGCAAGGTTAAAATCTGCTGAGGATTCCCACAAAGGTGGGGCTATCATTTTAGGAGCTTTAGAAGCAATCAAAGATGGAATGGACGTTGTCATTACAACAGATTCGGATAATTCTGTCCATTTGGGCCAAGTAGGACTTTTATTGAAAAAATTCTGTTGCAACCGCACACGTGCCGTTTTTGGTGACCGCAAGGACCCAGATGCGGTTTTGGTCAAAGAAGAAGGTCGATGGGGAGTCGGTATTAAACTTCTACGCCATATGCAACGTATGATAGGTTATTCAATTTTTTCTCAAGGGATTTATGACACCCAGGCTGCGTTTAAATTATTTCAGTGTGATTTCCTGGATAAGATTATCCAACATCCCGCAGTTTACGATTTCTCTTATGACACTGATTGGATCGCGGCCACCATTGCATTAAAA
>JAIQZR010000202.1 GCA_021777035.1 Candidatus Scalindua sp.
CCCAGCTACCGATTTTTCTAACAAAACCGTGTGGTTTAGACAAAGAAAAGAGTTCAAAGGAATTTCATTTACCTTTGAACCCTTATACATAACGCATGATTATAACACTTTCATTATTATTTCAAACTAAATTTTAAACTACAGGAAAAGATCCTGCTTATATCACCAAACAATAAACATTCAATAGGACATGAGTTCTCAATCTAGCTAAAGCGGTATCCGTACCCGAATTTAATTATTATAGAGGCACTCCGACCTTCTACTTTGACAGGAGCGATACCTATCTTTTCTCGTGCGTGGTGCGAGGCACCATAATTTAAGCGTACCCAAGTTATGGTTCCACCCACAACTGCATATGCACAGCCTAATTCACGGCTTATAAATTGCGGTTGACATAAGTCAATACGTCATAATACTTGAAAATACAGGAGCAGTAACAATAGCAAGCTATTAATAAGTTACATAAAACACTATGCTAATAAAACTCTCCCAGTCAGCAAGTGTTCAATGTTTTTTCTTAAGTTCTTCTATTTCTCTCTGCCATTCCTCCTCCTGCCTCTTTCGCTCGGTAATATCCCTGATTATCCCTTCAATACGAACGGGATTGCCTGCTTCATTTTTAACCATAGTAGATGTACGTTCAGTGTAAAAATGCTCGCCATTTTTATTCTTACAAAATGACGCAAAACCTCTCCAGACCCCATCTTCTTCAAGCTTCTTAACGAGCCTTTCTCTGTCATTTTGATCGACATAGATATCCCTTACCTTTGTCCCGATCATTTCTTCAGGGAATTTGTAGCCAAACATTTCTGCACAAGACTGATTAACCCACGTAAACTCCCCTTCCACTCCAGGCTCACACTGGTAAACACCCTCTTTTAGCGAATCCAAGAGTAGCCTTTTATCTCTTTCAGACTTTTGCAATTGAACCTTTTCCATTTCCAGTTGTTCTTTTGCACGTTCAAGCTTCGCGTTTATGCTTTTTATTTTTGCATCTTGCCCTCTTAACGAGTCCGCAACCTTTTCCGCTTCTCGCTTTTGACCCACAGCTTCTTCAACCAGTTTAAAGCCCTCTTCTGGCGAACCAAACGCTTTCATGATTCTTTTTTCCATATTTTCAGCAAATGTTTTTTCCCTGACAAAGCCCGCATCCTTCATGTCGTTGTATTTGTGTATCATCTTAACCGTAAACCCGACATCCAGAAACAATATCAGCAGAATAATGGTCTTCGCGTTTACTGAAAGACCCTTAGAGTTTCCATTACCCATAATTTCCTACTCCTTAGTAAGTACAGTGTTATTTTTTAAAATTTGTTGATAAAAACAAACTTCTTATATAATTTGCCTATATCCCTACGGCGTACACCATTCAACTCTTATTATCGCTTTGACTTTTCCTGGATTTCTTCTGCATCTCATCTTCCTTTTTCTTTCGATCGCTGATATCCCTGATCACACCCTCAATACGAACAGGCTTTCCTTTCTCATCCTTCACCATATTTGAAGTACGTTCAGTGTAAAATTTCTCTCCGTTTTTCTTTACACAATAGGACGTAAAATCTTTCGAGGCACCCTCTTTTTCAAGCTTATCTACCAGCTTTTTCCTATCAGCCTGATCCACATAGATATCCTTTACCTTCGTACCTTCCATCTCTTCAGGTGATCCATAGCCAAATATCTCCGCACAAGATTGATTTACCCAGGTAAACGTGCCTTCGACTCCGGGTTCACACTGATAAATTCCCGCCTGGAGGGCATTAAATAATTCCCTATAAGCTTTTTCAGACTCCTCAATCTCATTTGTCTTTTTGTCAAGGGCCTCCGCCATTGCATTAAAGGAGGTTGCCAGAACGCCAAGCTCATCTCCTCTTTCTACATGCAACCTCTGCACCCTATGTGTCAAATCTCCTGAAGACATCTTTTCGGTAGCCTCCGTTAACTCAACTATCGGAGCGGCTATTTTTTTACCGACTACGTACGCAAAAAACACAATCGGGAACGCGATTCCAAACAGCAATATCCAGCCAAGGGTATTGAGATTGTACGCCACTCCGTAGACTTCTGTCTTATCTATCTCCGTAATAACACCCCACTCAAGCTCAGGCAGCCAACGCCATACACCTAATACTGATATACCTGCATAATCTTTATAGCCCTTTGAACTGGAACCGTCCTTGCCTTTAAGACACTGGTTAACAGAATAGGCTAGCTTTCCGTTATCCGGATTAACCACTTTCAACTCCAAAGCACTCCTTACCCTAACCCCTCCAGTCTTCTTTAAATTGTCGGCAAACCTTGATTCCGTAAGCATATATCCATCTTTACCTACAATATAAGTCTCACCTGTTTTTCCAAACTTTTGACTTTGCAGCAAATTGCTCAAAGTAGCAACATGGATCCTGAAAGCAACAACCCCAATCACATTATCACCATCTTTTAAGGGCGCAGATACAAACATTGTAGGCAATCCTATTTCCTTCTCATCAAACTCATTCATAAGGGCTATTACCGACGGTATGATACTCGTAGCGTATGATTTCCCCTGCATAGCCTGCTGGATAAAATCTCTTCCGGAAAGATCAGCCCCCACCTCTTCTTCTGATGTAGCAAGCGTAACTATTCCATCTGCGTTGCATACTAACGCGCCTTTGTAACCATATTCCGAAACAACCAACTCCAAATACTCTGTAGCCTTACTATCGTCCCCTCCTGCACTTTTCAAGCTATCAGCGACAAACGGATTGCTCGCAACAACGATAACATTCGTCTTCCTTTCCTTCATCCATGATGACACTATGTCCGCCTGTTTGTTACCTACCATTTCGAGATTATCCATGATTACAGTCCTGAGATCAGACTGAATCTTAGGGTATGCAATAATCCTCAGCAAAACAAACGGTAACAGAGTAAAGAAAATCAGCATTAATATGATGTAATGTTTAATCGATATCTTCATTTATTTTTCTCCATAAAATGCATATTTATAATTTTCCATTGAAGTTCAAAAGTGGTTTGCCGATCTGCAGAATAAAACATATAAGTCCTGTTTGATGCATCCCTTATCTTATAATTAGTTATAACGCATTAGAAAACTCATACTACAGGAGAAAATACATTTTCACCCAGCAAGCAACTTACAAACGAACAAAAAAAAACAACTAACTCCCCAACCACAATCATATTCGGTAACCGGAATAGAATTCCACAGATAGCATTACCAGTATATCACCACCAGGCTACCGGATAATCTCTTTTGCCCATTTTATTAATAATAATGGCTGTCAATACCAAAATAGATGCCCCAAAAAGAACAGGGTTTAGAATATACCAATAATCCATACCCAAACCACCTGTCTGAATGGCCACATATGCTGTAGCACCTGCCGGGGGATGCACGGAATGCGTTACCATCATGAAAATAAGTGCTAAAGTAACACCAAGTGCCAGCGACCACCATGAGAGACCAAAGAAATCATATATGGCAACACCCATTAACGCGCCAAGAAAATGCCCCATCAAAACGTTTCTAGGCTGTGCAAGTGGAGCCTTGTATGCTCCGTAAACCAGAACTGCCGACGCACCAAAGGGCCCTAACAGCAGGGGACATTTCCAGGTAAAAGCAAGAATAGTCGTAATCCCTACACCAACCATGGAACCAACAAAAGTAATCCACAACACTTTCCATGCAATCGGAGGTTGCGGCGCCCTCGGCAATTCACTAATCTTGTTCAATAACGACATAGCTCTATTCTCCCCATGAAGATGTATGTTTATAAATATACAGGTTAAACACAAACGCCATACCTAACGAAAGCCTATACCGAAGCATCCTTTTTGCCAAATTAACACAAGGTACTGTTTGTATATCACAAGACAGAAAATGCTCATTCCCGATATAACCATATCTGCAACTCTCCTTCGAGTTTAAGCGTAGCAAAGCAACCTTAAACTCGAAGGAGAGCTGCAGAACATTGGAACGATCGAGCACTTGCCCAACCGCACCAATGTACCTGCATACACTATCTACTGAATGAGAAACGCAAAAAACCCGTGTACTCACTCAGACCAAAAACTATCCTTGCAGAGATGAACTTGGAAGCACCTCAACAATCGTATTGTCATTTTCATCTATACCTACTATCTGTCCTCCCGGTATTGCACCTTGAGTCGGATCTACAAGACTTCTTGATAGTCCGCCATCAGCAGAACCACCACCACCAGGAACCAGATCCTGTTCAGGTGCATATGTAGAGTACCAGTATGCCAGACCAATCAAGCAACCACCTATGATATTACCGGAAGTGGCAGCAGCCATGTTCCAGGCAAAACCTCCGCAAGTAACATTTGCAGGATGAGTAGTAAACAGAGCGGCACCAAAAATAGTCATATTAGCGATGCAATGCTCAAAACCACATGCGATAAACGCATAGAGACACCAGAATATCAGGAATATCCTTGCAGCCTCATTCTTCGCTTTTGCGCACATCCATACAGCCAAACATACGAGCATATTACAAAGAATACCACGACAAAACAGAAAGAAAAACGGCGCATTCATCTTGGCGCCGGCAACCTTACAGATAAAATTACCGGTAATATTCCCATCTGCCAATCCCGTATTGGCATAGATAATGGCCAAAAACAACGCACCGGCAAGGTTAGCAACCCAGCAAATAAACCAGAGCCAAATCATCCAACCCCAACCTGTTTTTCCATTAAGGCAGCCAACCAACATCACCATATTGTTACCCGTGAACAGCTCTGAACCCGCAAAGACAACGAGCGTCAAAGCGATACCAAATGAACATCCCATGATCACCTTAGTGGCTACTGACTTGGCAGAAGCAAACTGCGCCCCAACCGTGAATATGAGAAGAATTCCAAGCCCGATGTACATACCTGCCAGCATTGAGAGAACCCAATACTGCCCAAACTTGTTTCTTATCATATCCTCCTTCGCAACAGCCACACCAGTAAACGTATCAATTGTAGCTTTCATTAATAAACCCCCCCCTTTCAAATAGGAAAGCAAAAAAAATAAAATTTCGCAACACGGCAAGGCGGCCTTCCCTACCCACCACCCCCATATCGCACTCTAAAAAATTACAATAAATAAAAAAAAGGGCTTTGGTAGAGCCCTTGAACCCTGAACATACTTAATTCAGACAAAAGTCGCACATAAGAAAGATAGCAATTGCAATACCAAAGCTATTATATAAGAGATAAACAACCGCCTGCATTCTCATAAGTAATGAATAGAACGAAAGATAGGAAGAGAGTTGTAAATATGCAATTTACGTGATCACAAACACAATAATTGACAAAATGTCAATTAGCAATTGGAACACAAATTATTTGAAGACATAATGTCTTTACACCATAGACAAGAAGTTAATACCCACAAATTCCCTATAGATTTGAAAAGGAAAGGAGGCAGCAGGGGTAATCAGCTTGCAAATAAAGTTGAGTTCAGAAATGATTTTTAAAGCTTATTGCTTTCCAAAAAAAACAAAAGACACCGTGGCAGAAACGTTTTTTAAAGTACGAAAAATATGTTTTAATATTGCAACCCAGATCTTCTCACCCAGTATCCACTTACCACCTGTTCAACGCAGAACGCATTCGAGCAAAAACTTGACACGCGCCACAGGCACATTACAATATCCACTCAGATTGAACCTGACATGTTCTCAATACATTAACCTCACAAACCGCCAGCAATATAATTTTCGAGTTGTTTGATGGTAAACTCTTTATCAACAATGTACTGTTTCACAACATCACCAATACTTACAATACCAATCAGTTTTTCTCCATCAAGTACGGGTAAATGACGTGTACGCTTTTCTGTTATCAAAGCCATACAGTCGTTTAGCGTATGATCAAGACGAACACAACATGGCTTTGGATTCATCAGATCCTTGACCAACGTATCCCTGGAAGATTTCCCCAGCAGAACAATGTTCCTCGCATAATCACGCTCGGAAAATAGGCCTACAACTTTTTCACCCTCAATGACTACTAATGCACCGAGATCTTTTTCTGCCATTATTTCTAAAGCCCTGTATACAGTATCCTGAGGTGAAATGGTCAGGATGCCACCAGTTTTATCCTTCAATATTTCTTTTACCGTAATCATGATTTAACCCTTGCCTCCTAATTAACAGGTTTGTTGAACTACTAAACTTGATTTAAAAAGTTTACTACTATCTACGCACAAACGGTACAGCAAATAAACGTGGGTCAATATAATAATGCTTGTCTATTCCATGTTCAAGTATTAAATTAGAAGTAACCTCATCACATCACTCCTTTCTCTTCCAGCCCAGCAACAAATCAGTATACTCTCCACGTTTCCAGAAAGAATATGTACGGTGTTTGATTCCTATTTTCTCCTCGATCTCTGCAAAACGCTTCAGCTTGCTTGCCTCATCCTTGATCAGTATAAGCCATCGATCCTGTGCCCATTCCCAATACCCATAAACGGGACTGTAATATGCGTTATGTGACTTAGCTTTAAAGATAGCATCAATGATATCTACCAACATTTCGTATGCCAATCTTTCTATGTTGGATACGTTATACTTCCTTACCTCACCCTTTCCTGGAAAAGAGTTTCTCCGGTCCGGTATAAAAACTTGCAAGGCCCCCCGCATGAAAAACATTTCCGGAATCATCCGGGCCGACTCTTTCACCCAACAGCCCAGCCATTTCGTTTTGAAACATCATGCTACTCGAAATTACCCCCCGATGCAGAAGCGGGTTCACCCAGAAGTGTTTCAATATTTAAAACGCCAGACTCTTCTCTTTTTTGTGCAACAGAAGTAGTCAAAATATGAGGAGCGAAAAAGATGAATATAATTAAAAACGTGATGATTGAGAATTGTTTTGTGTTAATATTAAGCATAATTACCCCCTTCTCATTTTAACACTGAGGAACGTTATAAGAGCAACGCAAATAACGTGTGAATCATAACATATGGCAGAAAAATGTAAACTTTTTTTTGCTCAAATTAGCCGATAAACATTGATATGTTTGGAATTATATACTACTATATTTCATATTTAAATTTTCTGTATAAAGCTTATTATTGGTGTTTCTAAATGAAAGCAGTAGTTAAGACAAAACGTAAAAAGGGTATGGAGCTGATAAATGTACCCACTCCACAGGTCGGCCAAAGAGATGTGCTTATTAAGGTCACGCTCGCTTCTATATGTGGCACTGATGTGCATATATATGACTGGACACACTGGGCACGGCATCGCTTCACACCACCACGCATAATTGGTCATGAGTTTGTTGGAGTAGTAGAAAAGATTGGTAATGAAGTAACTCACGTAAAGGCCGGAGATCGTGTTTCTGCCGAAAGCCACATCTCCTGCGGACACTGCTACCAATGCAGCAACGGAGATTCTGAAGTATGCCGAAATCTCAAATTACTGGGAGTAGACTATGATGGTGCGCTGTCGGAGTACCTTGTGTTACCCGAACACGTCCTCTGGAAAAACGACTCTAACATTCCTGATAAATGGGCCACTGTGCAGGAACCATTCGGAAACGCCATTGACACTGTCATGGCGGAAGATGTCTCTGCAAAGAGTGTCTTAATACTCGGCGCAGGGCCTATCGGGTTATTTGCCACTGGCATTGCCAAAGCAAGCGGTGCATCTTTAATCATTGTGTCAGATCCAAATAATTACAGGTTGGCCATCAGCAAGAAGATGGGGAGCCACATGGCACTTAACCCCGGCAAAAAAGATATTACCCCTCTCATCTTTGACGCCACAAATAATAATGGTGTAGACGTGGTTCTGGAATTCTCAGGGAACAATCAGGCCCTGAACCAGGGACTGAAAGTCATTACAGCCGGGGGCAGGATCTCTATCTTAGGCATTTACGAAAAACGTGTTTCAATCGACCTCAACAAAGAGGTCATTTTTAAGAAGGTTCGCATTTACGGAATAACAGGAAGAAAGGCCTTTTCAACCTGGCACAAGACATCTCGCTTCTTATCATCCGGCATTGTCAATCCGGATCCAATCCTCACTCATCAGTTCCCATTAAAGGATTATAAAAAGGGTATAAAACTCATGAGGGAGGGAAAATGCGGAAAGGTTATTTTGGAAGTATAAGAATTGCGATTTAGGAATTTGAGGATTTAAGGATTCAGGGATTAAAAAATTCATGGATACCTAGTCGCAGTGTGAATATCGAAAACCGAAGCACGAAATGCGAAACAATATCAAATGACCAAAATTCCAATTTCAAAACAAAAGAATTTAAGCCTGCAAATATCTTTTGGTTTCGGACATTTAGAAACTTGAATTTTGATTTGTTTCGTATTTAGACATTCATATTTCGAATTTTAACTTTTAGAAATATCGACAAAAAATGGTTGATGGTTAGGCAAATGTATCCTGCTTTAATTCAAAAGGAAAAGTATCATGGATAAACTGAATTTCATTAATGAAGAATTGGATAAGCTCAAGGAAGCCGGTCTGCTCATTAACGTTCGAACGGTTGAAGGGCCTCAAGGGGCCTGGATTACCGTAGACGGAAAGAGTGTACTCAATCTCAGTTCGAACAATTATCTGGGGCTTGCTAATGATTTGCAATTGAAAACTGCTTCTCATAACGCAATTGACACTTACGGAGTAGGCCCCACAGCAGTGAGAACAATCGCCGGGACAACGACACTACATAAAGTACTGGAGCAGAAACTTGCGCAATTTAAAGGGGTCGAGAGCGCCGTTTCATTCCAATCCGGGTTCTGTGCAAATCTTGCCGTCATCCCGGCAATCGTCGGCAAAGAAGATGTTGTCTTTTCAGATGAGCTCAATCATGCAAGCATCATTGATGGTTGCCGCCTCTCAAAGACTAGAGTGGTGCGATATAAACACGGCAACCCCAAAGATCTTCAGGACAAAATACATGCTGAGAAAGATATTAGGCGAAAGCTCATTATTACTGATGGTGTTTTCAGTATGGAAGGAGATATTGCGCCATTACCCGAAATTGTGGAAATAGCAGAAAAATATAATGCAATCACAATGGTAGACGATGCACATGGAGAAGGTGTTCTTGGCAGAGGTGGCAGAGGCATTGTTGACCATTTTAATCTACACGGCAAGATAGATATTGAAGTAGGAACCATGTCAAAAGCATTCGGAGTAGTAGGCGGTTATATTGCAGGGGCCAAACGATTGACAGACTATCTGATGCAGAAAGGGCGCCCCTTCCTCTTTTCAAGTGCAGTAACTGCTGCCGACGTGGCAGCATGTATTGCGGCTGTGGACACCCTGAACAAATCAGATGATCTTGTCAAGAAACTCTGGTCTAACACCAGATTTTTCCAAGACAGAATAAAGCAACTCATGTTTAATATCGGCATGACAAGAACCCCTATAACACCGGTTATAATAGGTGATGCCAAAGTGGCAAAGGATTTCAGTCAGAAATTATTTGATGTTGGTATTTTCGCCCAACCAATTGGTTATCCTACAGTACCTGCGGGTAAAGCACGTATTCGCGTGATGCTTTCGGCAACACATAGCGAGAAGGATCTTACATACGCAATAGAACATATTGAAAAGATCGGAAAGTCTCAGGGCGTAATATAATTGACACAAGCTTAACACTAAACTCAATTTTATTGTAAAACAGAAAGAAAGGGAGGGTTGCAGTATGGGAAGAAAAATTATCATCATTCCGGCTATTGTATTTGCGATAATAATTGCACTTTTTTTTGGTAAGAATATGATTATTAAGACTTCCGTAACCACCGGAGTAAAAGCGATGACTGGCCTTAAACTGAGTATAAAGAGTATGGATATTGGTGTCTTTAAATCCTTAATCGGCATAAATGGATTACAATTACATAATCCGGAAGGATTCGAAGATAAATTAATGATAGATCTACCGGAAATTTATGTGGATTACAATCTGAGTGCCTTTATGAAAGGAAAAACCCACCTTGAAGAAACCCGGTTACATTTAAAAGAATTTACAGTTGTGAAGAATAACGCTGGGGTACTTAATCTTAATGCATTAAAGGTTGTGAAGTCAGATGAAGAAGGAAAAGAAGAAACGCAGAAGACAAAAATGCCGGATATTCAAATAGATTTGCTAGAATTAAAAATAGACAAAGTCATCTATAAGGATTACTCAAAAGGCACTTCACCTAAGATAAAAGAGTTTAACGTAAAGATTGATGAACGGTTTGAGAATATAACCGACCCCCAATCTTTTGTACGTCTCATTATAATTAGTGCCCTTAAAAACACCACCATTGCAAGTCTTACCAATTTTGACATAAAAAAATTACAGCGAGGCATTAAAGAGAGCCAGGCACAGTTTCAAGAAAAAATGAAGGACGCAAGAAAAGAACTAGACAAAAAGACCGAAGATATTCGAGAAGATGTTCAAGGAGCCGTTGACAAGGTCGGTAAAAATATAGAAGAAAAGGCGTCAGATGCCATTAAGAAGCTTTTGCCTTTCAAAAAGAGAGAGAAAGAATAAAGGAACCGGAATGAACGAAAAAGGCTACACCAAATACCAGCAAAAGGCCATCAGAAATTTTTATGACAACAAAGACCTCCGCCTTGTACAGAAACTGGGAGAGTTAGTGTCGAATTTATATCTGGAAACCAGTGATAAGAAAATAGAAACCGGATGGAAAAAGATTAAGAAGATGTTGACAGATTTGAAAGTACACCAGGGCGAGGTAGAATACCTGACAAAAGAGAAAAAGCTTTCAATGATCTCTAAAAAACTGGATGAGATATTTTAGCATGAGAAGAAAAACCAACCACGAAATGACACGAAAAAATAATTCAAAGAGAACAGATAAAAACGAGAGGCAAGATGCTAGAAACACGATTGAGGAATTAAAAAATTCCTCAATCCCTTAATACTTACTTGTCTGCCAGGCTGTTTGGCGGGAATTTCTTAATTAAACAAAAATGAAGATTGCCATAACCGGTTTGTCAGGTTTCCTGGGGCATTATGTAGCAAAGAGACTCTTTGAAAGAGACGTTCAGATGCGAGCGCTTGTACGAAGCACAAGTGACACTTCACATCTTAGCGAATACGAGGAGAAGATTACGTTTGTACAGGGTGATCTGGGAAACAAGGAGATCTTAAAGAAATTTGTGCAAAGTGCCGATGTAGTCATCCACATGGCTTACGAGAGAAATGGAGCGGGTTTTCACTCCTCCGCACAAAATGATATCAGACGGTTACTTGATATAAATCTATCAGGCAGTCTGGAGTTGTTAGATGCTGCGAAACAGCAGGGAGCTAAACAATTCATATTTACCAGTTCCTGTGCAGTTTATGGACACATCTTTCCCGATATTAAACTCGACGAACAGCACCCCCTTATGCCTGACTCAAACTATGGCGCCTATAAAGCTGCGGTAGAGGCGTTTTGTCATTCGTATTTCCTGTCAAAGAGTATTAATACAACCATGTTTCGACCTGTAGGAATCTACGGCATCGACCCAAAACTTACCCACTCTGAGTGGTACGACTTAATTAAGAATATCAAAAACGGAGTTGATGTAGAGGTCGTAGGAGGTGGTAAGATAGTAGATGTCACAGACGTTGCGCATGCTATAGGATCAGCAATTGACAACAGAGATGCTTTTGGGAAGGCTTATAACCTGTCAGACTTCTATATCGACAACATGTCCATAGCAGAAATAGCCAAAGAGATATGCGGTTCCAAATCCAAAATCAGCGGTACACCCAAACAGCCGAAGAATACTATTGATAATGCCGAGTCAAAGGAATTGGGTGTAAATTATAAAGGAGCTGAAGGTTTGAGGAAATATATTCAAGAGTTGATTGGGGTTATTTAGATATTCAAAAATGTTACTATTCAATCTGAAAGATTGAACCAGCAAAGTATTCTCTAATGTTATTTTTTGTGAAATACCAATTCTGCTGCTAACTCAAGTGCAATTTGCTTTTGCTCTGACCTCTCTACTGGCCAACCTGTAATATCTGCATGTTTTTCTGGGGGTTCAGTTGGGATGACCTTTAATTCTTTCGAAATAACAATAGAAGCAATTATATCAGCCCGTCCAAATATCGGTTTACCTTGTTTTGTAGCAACTTCACGATCACCGATATCCCAAACTTCGTTATTCGTAATACCAGAAATACGGAATACCGAGACCTCATCATTTTTATTTGGCATAAGGGCAGCATGCCTTACGGTATTGTTGGCTCTAATATATTTTTCTTTTAAAATAAATCTTGATAAAGTTTCTGATAGGGCTACAGGTTCCAATGTGCCTAATCCTTGTATAATCTTTTCAGATTTTCTAATATTACTGACGGTAGCGAATCGCCAAAGTACTCTGTTCCATGCAACTTGTTCACCCCGAACAATCCGGCATAAACAATTTCATTTCTTCCACTAACACTGGCAACAAATACCTGCCGTTCTTCTCTATACCATTCCAATCCTATCTCACCACTAGGTTCAGGAACAACTTCAGGTATTGGAAAAGCTGTTAATGGCAAGCTCTCAATTAATCTTTTTGCTTCATTGTACATAGATTTGGTAATAGGCAACGCATCATAACCATCCCAACCTTTTACAGAGCACTCATCGAATTCTTTGTTAAGAGACTGAAGGGCTTTATCGGATTGGCCCAAGGTTTCTGTGCTTCCAAATCCACTAACTATGTCTTTAAAAAATTCCTTTAATTTACCAACCTCATCCCCGAACCCCATACTTGGTGAATTTGAAATGCTTATGAAGTCATCACATGGAATTGCAGTACTCATTTATATATCTCCTTTAGTTTGTCAGTTATACTACTAAAGAATACTTTATTTTTGAAATGTCGCAACCTTTCAATTATTTCCCAAGCGTTTATCTCTTCTATACCTTTAGATTCAAGTTTAAACACATCAATGTCCAGTATAACAGGAGCTACATCAGCAACTACTTGTTCAAGTGCCTGAGTAATTATGGCATTAGCTCCAAAAAATGGTTCATGTATAACAGTGCGAGTAAGAAAACTGCTAACCCCCTGCGGCAATTCTTCAGGTACCGTTGGAGGTGCGGTTAGATAATCGTCAAAATCTTTTATAGGCATTGGAATATTCAGGTTGTTTATGTATCTTACTGCAACTCTTGTTATTGATTCTGGACAAGTGATATCCTTGTAAAGTTGCCATAATCTGTGAGCTTCATCACGTAATTCCTCCCATTTAGTATATGGATGTAATCTACTAAATGTAAATCCATCCAGTCTGGCTTGCATTATCTGTTTTTTATCAGAAGAGACATAACGGTAACCGTCAATTACAAGTTTTGATGCTTTAACTATTTCTTCTGCTTTTGGTTCAAACTTAACTTTAGATTTTACTCGTTCTTGTTTCTCTGGGTACTGATCTTTAATTGATTCATATATAGAGCTTAGGTTCTTAATATCAAAATCAGAAGGGAGCTTGACACGGATATCAATAAGAGCTTCAGTAACAGGTGCATTTTTCAAAATTGGATAGTCTTCCAGCATTCTATTTATAAACAGTTATATCAACAAATAATTAGAGTTACCCGCCATCAGAATTATAGGAATAGAATTGCAAGGATACAATACTTAATTTGATTCCTTCTCGTCTTTTTTTACCTCTAGTTTTTATTTGCCCTTTGCACCATGTGGTTAAACCTGCTTTCTCGCCTCTTCCGGCAAAGCAGCCACTGCCATCAAGAGGTCGTCGTTATCCGGTTTGGTTTTGACAAATGAGGAGAAAAGGAGGGTGGCTTCCGTGTAGATATCTTTAACTATTTCTATGATATTCTCGTCGGGGATATTGTTGGCACTTATCACATTTTCCATATTTGATATTAATACGACAAGTGTCCAGTAATCGAGTGGTGTTCGCTTCATCAAATCATCACGGAGATAGGTAAGATAATTTCGTAAAACTTCGAGTGTGTCTTCTGATAATGTTTTCCCCTTTCCCTCTTTTGATAGATGCGGATTAGTAGAGGTGATTACCATTTCGGCAATTTCTCTGGAAAGCTCAGCCACGGCGACACGTCCTATTGCCATAATGGAAGCGGCCGTTCTCATTTCAATCTTTCGCTCCTGAGAAATCTTGATTATGTCATCAAATACCATGCAAATGTTGTCTTCAAGCAATCTATTTATTTTGTCCAAATTCCAGCGCTCGTTCTTTAAATTTTGTACCCATTCAAGATAAGAGACGAATACACCTCCCAGGTTTGTACTGATATCTGGCGTTATAAATGTGCCTTTTCCTGTTACAATCCTGTCACCTTCGGGGGTAACAGGCCCGTTTGCGCCTTCCACAATTACTTTTGCCTTTACACCATATGCATTCCTGTCTATAGCATTCTCAAGTGCTGCGAGGACGAGGAAGTCGACATCCAATGCAAAGATACCGTCATTTGTGATTTCCCTTCCCCCCTCGAATCCTTTCAAGAAACCCGCACCAATCGTATCCACGTGTTCCAGAACTGCATCTATATCCAGACCACTTGGATTATAAATACCGCCGCTGGCATCCGTAATGGCGACTACCCTCACCCCCTCATCATGGAGGAATTTTGCCGGCGGCCTGCCTACATTACCAAACCCCTGTATAGCAGCGGTGGCACCTTTGAGTTTTATGTTTTTATGATCTGCCGCTTTTTTCAGTGCGATAAAAACGCCACGACCTGTTGATTCTGCCCTGCCAAGTGAACCTCCCTTATCGGCCGGCTTGCCAGTAACGACAGCAAGAGCATGGCATTTTGCTTCAGGATGCTTTTTCAGTATCTCCATACACTTATCAAGATATGGGGTCTCCATAGGAGAAGAGGAGTGTTTATGAAGTGGACTGAAATCATTCATGATTTTAGCAGTCAATTCTGCACTGCCTGTCAACCAATCAGACGAGTCCTTGTTTTCGATTGAAGACCTCAGATATTCATCGACAAACCACGCCATCTTTGTTGCGTTTGTATTGACATCAGGTGCGGGGATGTCAAGTTGCGGCCCGATTGCGTTTCTGCTCTTCAGCTCACGACTGTATTCTCTGATTATCAACGCGTCTTTTCGATCAAGCAGGTTTCTTGGGTTTGCGATGATGCCGCCTTTTGAGCCCCCATATGGTATCCCGGCTATAGCGCATTTCCACGTCATCCAGATAGCGAGCGCCCTAACCTCATCAAGTGACACCTCCGGGTGTTCCCTGAATCCTCCTTTAGCAGGGCCACGAGCGGAATTGTGATGTACCCGATAACCGATTATTTCATCCTCTGAAAGCCGCAATGTCTCCACACGCTCAGGGGTAAGTAATTTCTTTTTCAGAAATAGAGGAAGCTTTAAGATATCCGCAACAACCGCAAATTGACTCTCTGCCACTTCAAGCGGACTCGGCATGGCCACGGAATGCTCCCGTATCTTCGTATATTCCTTAAGAGTAACGCCAGGTACGGAAAACAGCTGGCTTATCCTTTCGAATCCTCCGATATCTTCTCTGTAATTTATGATACTTTTTGCAACCCCGCTCTTAATTTCAAGAAACCTTTCCAACTCCTCTCTATTCGCGGCATTAAGATTTACTTTTTCCTTTGCGGGTTCTTTTGGTTTCAGTTGTGCCTTAACAGGAAGGTCATCTAAATGGTTAAGTGCCGTCAGCTTCTCACCGGCAAGAAATTTTAAAGCAGCTTCTCCTATGGTAAAGAGATACGTCCTTGCGGGAGGAGGTTTAGTACCAAGCCTTTTTTGTGCTGCGGTAACACTGTGAAGGCCAAGCACGATCTTCGATTCAGCTTCACATGCAAACACAAGATCCAGGATATGATTTGTACCATGACAGAACATTTCGTCTTCATATTTCCCAGCAATCCCATTGAAAATGATAGTTTTTGCATCCTGTATTTTTTTCTCTATAAGAGAGAGTGTGCCTGGGCCAATGTCGTACGCCTTCAACCGGGAAAATCTCCCCTTAATGTTGTGCACTTTAACATTCTCAGGGTTAAGCCCGGTAGGCTTTGCCATAAGGTGATCAACTGGAAGCACTACATCAACGCCATATCCCTTCGCCAACTCAAGTACCACGGTTGCATTGTAAAGCGCCTGTGTCCGCAAATTCGGATCTACTTCAAACATACAGTTATCTACATCGTATCCCTGTACTTTGAGGAAGGGAAATGCAATACCACCAACAAAGACCAGCTTATCAACCTTTCCGTAAACAATAAGGTTTTTCATCGCCTGGACCTTGTCGGAAACATTGGCACCCCCAATAATGGCAACTACAGGTTTATGAGGATGCCTCATAAAGTTATCAAGTGCGGTAAGTTCCTGCGTAAGCAGGAATCCGGCTACTTTTGGCCCTGAGATAAGGCATGTTATCGGGCCAAGTGATGCGTGATGACCCATATGGGCTGTTACCGGATCAGCATTTACATAGACATTACAATTGGTGGCACTATGGAGTTGTTTTGCAAACTCCATCACCTCATTATCATCCTCTGATGTCTCACCGCTGCGAAACATGACATTTTCCAGAAGAAAAATACCGTCTTCAGCAACAATGGATTTAACTCCATCCCCAATGCAGTCATCGGTTATAGTAACCTCTCTGCCTTCCGGCAGAAGCTTTTTCTCTCTCAATACCTCTGTCAACCTTTTTGCCACAGGTTTCAGGCTAAAGCCATGGTGGCTATCTCCATCATTTTTAATCCCTACAGAGGTCTTCTGATTTTTGAAGAAGTCCTCTCTTACACCGTTGTGAGATACGATGACGACTGTTCTTGCTCCCTGTTTCAGTATGTGGCGAATGTCCATGACAGTTGCCCTGATACGTCTGTCATCAACTATCCTGGCATCCCTTACCACATCGTAGTTTACTCTTAAGAAAACCCTCTTCCCATCTAAAGCCGATTTGTGAAGATTTCGTACGGGTGTTTTGTCGGCATATGGATACCACTCGATTATTTTAGTATATTGATCTGGTTTTTTCATGACTATCAAAAAAAGCAATCAGTCTTGCCGGTTTTTCGACAAGCACAAAGTTTCTGTAAAAACACTTGATAACAACACTACATTTATACAACAGCAAAACTGTTATTTGTTGCCAAAGCCAGTGGTTCTTCTACGTTACAACTAAACTTTTGTCAAGTCTAATTATATCAAGTCTAATTATATCAAGAAAAGGAAATAGATTGCCTTTTATAGAAACATGGAAAATAGCATATGTGATATAGACCATCGCTTAACTTGTTTACAAAAACTTATATAATTTATCATGGAAAATATGGTAAAATGCCCCGCAAGGATATTATTAGATGGTTACATAGCTTCTTTGTCCGGTTTTTTTTAAAGCCTGAATTTGGCGATTCGTGTCCGCCAGTTTCGAACAGTACGTTCGCTGGCCAGACAATTTTCCTGGCGGAGGATGACAGCCACATCCTCAAAGCTGAGCTTAGATATGTTAGGTTGTGTAACTAGCGAAAAGTTCTTACACCTCCATCGAGTGGCAAAAACCGCCCACCCAGGCGGGCCGTTACTATAATACGGAAAACAAAATCTCTCAATCTAGTTAAAAAATTTAGAAAGGCAATAGGACGTGCTATGTTAAAGTTTTCACTTAAATCTGCTTTATACCAAGTACCTGGTATAATATTTCTCATTTGCACCTCCCGAATTCAAATCGAGTGTGATCTTATCAGGAAAAGATCCCACGATTTTATTTTTGGGCGTGCCCGTGCATTTACAAAACGACTTTTAGCACTCTTAAATGTCAGGATAGAGGCATCAGGTTTAGAACACCTGATTAACAAGCCCGCAATAATATGCCAGAACCACACTTCAATAATGGACATCCCTGCTATATTGAATACAGTAAAAGGAAAATCACTGTTCTGCGCCAAGATTGAGTTGTTCAGGATTTGGGTTTTCGGTAAGGGGATTGAAATCCTGGGTATGATTAAGGTGCATAAAGATGACAGGAAAACCTGGAAAGTACTCTCGGAAGCGGCAAAAAACATAAAAGCAACCGAATCAAAGAGTGGCGCTTTGACACCTTACTTAGTGATTTTTCCGGAAGGAACGCGAACAAAGGACAAAGACTACAAGATGGGTGAATTTAAACGCGGCCTCTTCAGCATTGCCATAAAACACAACCTGCCAATTATTCCGATCGCGTCTTACGGTGGTCTGGATATCACACCAAAAGGCGCATGGATTTTCAGTAAAGGTACGATTTACGAAAAGGTTTTAGAACCTTTATATCCAGAGAATTACGAGGGAGTGGGAGGCATTAAGGAGCAATCCATCAAACTCCAAAACGATACATGGAAGAGGATAAATGACGGACTTAGTGAACTGATTAAAGCTCATGGCAGTCGGTAACTCAGGAAAATCAGGCTAGTTGAGACCTGCCACATACTTTCCGTAACAGATCTCAACTCGCCTGATTTTCTAACACTGGCGTTGTTGTTGTTCTTTCCGGTCTTTTTTCCTTCCGGATCTGTACGCATCAATAATCCCTATAATCCAGCAGAATAGCAACAATAACGAGGCAAACTTGTACGTGACATCATCTGACGTAGTGTCTACCAGACCAACCGCATTTATAACCTCACTCATATCTATTGCACCACCACCATACTCAATCTTTTCAAGTACTACAAATGCTTGCTGTAGAACCTTCATCCCAATTACCAGCAGACATAGGGAGCCTATAATCATCAAAGCCACACCACGAATGTAATGTTTCATAACAAACTGACCACAGCCAGGAAATACCAATCCGGACAAAAGCACCCCTTTTAATGATTTTTTCATTATGTTCCTCTATCACGATCCTGATCCATTTGTTTATCGATGTTTTCGAGCAGGTCTAATCTAGCCATGGAACACAAACATGATACCAATACCTACCCGCAAGATAAGTAGACCTGCATCACTATATTTATCCAGAAAACTAAAAACCATAACTTCCTCCTAATTGTTTCAATAACTATTTATACAAATTTTAATTTAGCAAAATTTTATAGTTTCTGCTAATTTTATATTTATAAAAATGATGGATTGAATCATTTGCCAATTAACCCTTATTCCCTTACAACTATTCCTGGTTTTATGGACAAGAAAAAGCTGGCGGTCATTCACATTGTAAAAAGAGAACTCTCTTTGAGTGATGACGAGTATCGGAATATACTTGAACGAGTTACCGGTGTTCGATCAGCAAAGGATCTGACTGATGATCAGTTTCACAAACTGATGCGTTATTTTGTCAGAACCCGTCATTATAAAGCAACAAATGGAGGAATAACCATACGGCAGAAATATTATCTGAGACAGTTGCAAGAGAAACTTCAGTGGGATGACGCTCATTTCCGGAACTACATACACAAATATTTTCACAATCGGAACATCAACACCTATACCAAACACAACGCAAGCAATCTGATTGTGGCATTAAAGTCGGTCTTGAAAAGCCACGACACGTAAACCGGAAGAAGTCAGACCCGCAGCGAAACAAGATTGGATAAGGAAGTGAGCACTTACGAAACGGTTCACAAATCCTCATACCGGAGCAGGCATCTCATGATATACTTTTGGCAGGTGTGACGACGAACTTTCTAAGTCAATAAAAAATAGTCAGTGAAGTTTTTTCTTGACGAAGTCGGATAAAAGATATAAGGTTGAACTGTTCTCTGCCAGTGGCAGTGGAATCTACAAAGGCTTCCGCCGAGCCAGCCTGGCAAATCGGCGGTTTTTTTATAACCATTTCGAACCACGACGTATCATGTCAATTGTTGCGGGTCGCCCCTTGATGCCTTTTGTATCAGCAAGATACGCAGTTATAAAATCCGCTTTGCCAGAACCCGTAAGCTGTATAATAACAACATAATTCCCCATCACTATAGTTACTCTTCGCTTTTTGTTGTAACGTTTCTTTTTCCTATCCCAACCAACATACTTCTCACTTTTCGGATCTTGTAACGCTTTCTTGATCCAGTCAATTCGTTCCGCTCGTTTTATAGAAAAAGTATCCTTATTCGTATCCCGACGTGATGATTCGAAAAAGGAGTGACCAAACATGCTTTTGTGAAACCTGACTACTATTCCGTCAAACGTCTTAATTGGATCTTTGCAATAAACCTGCTCGAAGTGCCGCCTGTATTCTGCTTCAGTCCCATATTGGACCAGCAGAGAATATGGCACTTCACCAACCGCCCTGTAAATCGATTACAAAAACATTAAATTTCTGTTCACTTTTCCATGTGTGTCCTACCCTTTTATTAAGACGGCCTTCCAACCTGCTGGCTATATTTCCCTTAGAACAACCATCAATAAGTGTTCCATTTAATCGAGCAGCAGCTACACCGGTCAACACGTCCGCCAATTGGGTCAGAACTGATTCTTTAGAACGAACAGCCTGAACATTTCTAATCGAAGAAGAAAGATTCGAGAGTTCCAGGCATTGCTTTAGGACATGCAGCCTATCACGTCGACGATTACTTTTAAAATCACAAAACACCGCGTATTCGTTAAAATCCAGAATCCAATGATGGAGCAACTGATAGTAGAATTTATAGAAACCCAGTTCCTGGTCATTGTCATGATAATGTAGAAGATTCACTTTTTGATGTTCAACCGCAATACACCGGAACCTTAGATTGTCTCCCTGTTTGCAAAACCAGTCAACAAGTTCTAAATAGAAAGGGAGCTTAGAGGGTGACGCCTTCTGCCATTTAAACTCTCCACCAATCAGGTGTTTATTACGTAAATCATGTATGCCATCTTTGTACGCAAGCCGGTTGTCAGTCTTTAACCAGAGACTGCCAATTACCATAAATTTAGATGTTGGATTCTTCGATGAAAGAAGATCCGGACGGCTTTCATCACAGTAAATATCAAAATCCATATACCTTCTGCCCCTCTCAATTCAATATTTGCAAAGAAACTCTTACATCATCAGGGTGCTTCTGTATCAGGTTGGCATTCATCTTCGTTTTTGTAAATCCTAAATTCTGTAAAAATATTTGATCGTTCAATGTTGCCACCAGGCTGTATCCCCATTGAATTCAATGTGGAAATCAAATCATTAATGCAATTATCTGGGTCTAATGTATAACTTGACCCCCCAGCACCTCCAGAACTTCCATCCAACCCTTTCCATAGTTCTTTGGCGCTTCCAGTCATCCATCCATTTTTCTGGTGTATGATATTTGTCACCATCCAGCTCAATAGCAAGACGCCGATCCTGTTCACCTTCTACAACTAAATCAATAGAATATATGCCAACTTTTACTTGAGGAATTACATTATATTCCTTTTCTATCAATCGGTCATAAACATCACGCTCAAATCCTGAATCACACAGTTCCCTAGGATTATTACTCTGTTGTTGCTGAAGCATTGGATTGACAAAGTGCTGCAACACGATATTTATCCAGAAAACAAAAAATCATAACTTTCTCCTTAATATTTAGACGTTCTCTATAAAATTAAAAAACTTTTTATTTTGCAAAAGATAATCGGCAGTTTAGCCTCAAGTTCAACCCTTGTATTCACTTTATTTGAGTAGTTCTTTTAATTTTTCCAGATCAGTCATTGCCTGTTTTAATTCTTCAGAATACACCGGTCTATTATCATTATGGCTTAATGGGTTGAGTATGTGTCTTCGGTCTACATTCAGCTTTTCTAAAATCGCTTTGTTTTCACCAGCGCTTTTACTAATTGCTTTATCTACAAGCTTTGCCAAGTCAAGTTCATTGCAGTTCTTGTCAAGTTGCTCCCTTGGCGATAAATATGATTTCAGGATTTTTTCAAATCCCTTCCTGAGAAGCAAGGCGCAGCAGTCATACTCTTTTTTTGCAAAAAATTCTTTGGCCCGTTCAGTCTCCGATGTTCCAAGTTTCAGTAACGGTTTATGAATATCTTCGGAGTCATCAAGGTACAATTCGTACTTTTTCCAAGACATCTTGTTTTTGTATAACTCAAAGAGTTCCTTGTCATGAGTAAAGAAAAATATCTGAAAATCGGCAAACTGTTCTTTCAATATATTTAATAGTTTCAGTCGATTACTCATATCAAGGCTAATAAGCAGATCGTCTAAGACAAGCAGCTTAATACTCTCCTTTTCCAGAACACCGATGAGTTTCTTTATAGAAGCAAAATAAATTGAGATGGCAAGCGCAGAAAGGCGAGCTTCATTTAAAAATGTATGATATTGCCTGATTGGCTTATCCTTGAAGCCAATTTGCATAGTAACTATTGGTTCTGCAGCGCCACTCACATCATCAACTATTTCCTGACGGCAGATAAAGGAGTCTATGCAAAAGTCCTTATCGAAATAGGTATTTATAAATCTGTTTATATCATTAAGCAATTTCTTATTGACTATTTTTTCTAACTCTGCAAAATATATTGCAAAATCTTTTACATCAGACAGCACTCTATTTCCCGCTAAAGGATAATCGCTCAAAAGCTGTCTCAACATTCCATAGAGATTAATCTCTCTACTTCCTGACACACCAGAATAGTGTACCTTCAGCAATTTTTTATAATCGAGCATAGGTGAAAAAACAGATAAGCCCTTTAAGAAATCTACATAATCCGGCAACTCTTCGGTGTCCACGGTAATAGTATATTCCGTTCCGTTTGTAAAACCGAATTCCACCTCTACTTCACCCTCACTGAAAATATTGAGGCTTTCAGCAAGATTGTCGATTCTATCTCTGGTTAACAACTCTAACGCTCTATAAATAGATGACTTTCCACTTCCGTTTTCTCCATAAATAAGGAGGTTTTCTCCTCCCACAGGAAGCTCAAACTCACCATGGAAAAATTTATAATTTACAAGCTTAATTTTGCTTATCCTGATAGGAGAACTGTATTCTTCTTTTGTCTCCGAGACTCTTAAACTATCTAATCTTTCGTCACTCATTTTAACGCTCCGTTAATAATTTTTACAACATTCACATTTCTCCGGTGAATGAGGCCGCGATAGACGGTTTTGTCGTTATTACAGAAGCCGTAAAGGGTCTTTATATATTCCGTTTTAAAATCATCAGTATCATCATCTTTAAATGGCTTTACCACCTCTCTTATTCTATCGGTAATATAGCAGTTTGCCTTTTTCATCTCCTTTTCAAAGTAAAGGTCATAGACCATACCGTCTATAACAGATTCAAATGTTGAGGCTTCACTCTCAAACCCCTTGTCTTTGGCATAGAGGATACAGTCAACCAGTGTCTCAAAGGGTTTCTGGGCTTCTGAGGAGATTTGCGGGATGGGAAGCTCTTCAACAAACATAGGTTTGTATTCAAAAAAACCCCCACTTCGTGTCACACCACGAGAACGTATATAATGATCACCAACAGACGAATTTAAAACAGACAGGATATATTTATTACCTGGTGTTATCATTGTACTGGGCGCATTAATGTACATTCCTTTTCCAACAAGAGAAAATTGCGAATTCAGAGCAAGATTTCCCCACGCAATTCTAGTTTTATCAAACTCTTGTAGATATGCACAGTTCCTAAGATTATATGGAGTTTGCCCTTTATCCTGCCTTATTTCTAATTTACTCCAATAATAATCCAAATACCCCTTGATTGCTGGATAATCATCGATATTGATCGGCGGAACTCTATCTAAACTAACCACATCATAATATCCATTATGTGTATTTATCAACCATAAATCCGCAAACTTAACGTTGTATCTTTTTATATCCATTCCCCTTAAAATCGGCGTAATGATTTCCGCGTTTTTTGGATCAGCGGCAATCAGTTCATCTTTTTTTGCACCGCTGATAATAAATGCCTCGTTGAAACCTGTTTTTATTCCATAACAGATTGAAATATCCCAATCCTTCAGTGGTGTGCCGATATCCTCTATCCGTCTCTTTATCGCATATTCATCTTTTGAGGAGATAATCCAGCTATCCTCGCTAAGTTCATCAAGGACAATCGCATTTTTATCAAAGTATTCTGAAATCTCTGTATTCGCCTTGAAATCATTATCAATAGTACATGCCTGTGTGATATTCTTGCTTTTTGCCTTTGAAAATATGAAAATATTTGTATTAACGGTTGCAGACTCAAAGACTTTATAGTTCCCAAAGGCTATTAACTTTAGGGGGTTTGTATTTTGTGAAAAATACTTCCTGGTTGCCTTCCCGTAATTTGCCCGCATCCATTTGTCTGATGTTATAAAAGCCAGAACACCATTATCACGCAAAAGCATATTCCCTTTTTCATAAAAGAGACAATATATGTCACCGGTTTTTGTATAAGTTTTGTATTCTTCGTTTTCCCAATCCTTCTGCTCTTTTCTACCGCTGAATTTCTGTATCTGCACATAAGGAGGATTTCCGATCACTACATCAAATCCCCCTTTCTCTTGAAAGACCTCTGAAAAATAAAGTTTCCAGAGAAAAAAAGGCTTCGTGTTTGATTTCCTGGATATTTCTATCTCTCTGATAGCAGACTCTTTATTCTGTTCTTTGAGGGTTGCCTCAATAAACTCCCACTCCAGAACTTCAATCCTCTTTTTTAATGCGTCTTTTTCTCTCTTTTGTGTTGAAGCGAAATAATTGTTGTGTAAGCGCTTTAATTCTACACCCTTTTTCTTTCCGTCACTGCCAAAGTTAAATTGATCTTGTATTTTTTCTGTCCCTTGAGAACGTTTTATTTTTTTTAAAGATTTTTTATCTCTCTTCATTATTAAATGCAACTCACGTTTTTTATCAGGAGTAAGTTTTCCAGATTCTTGTTTTCTGATCGCCTCGACACCTCGTTTAGAAATCCCTTCCATTAATTCTTGTTTTTGGATTTGTTCATACGGTATTGAAGTCATTAACTTCTCATCAAATAGTTTTATCCCTTCGTATTCTTCAACCAGGCTATTTCCCTGCATGATTTTAAAATCTAAATTCGGCAACGGTTCAATGTCCCAATTTTCTTTCTCTTTGTCGATATTTTCGTCAACAAGCAGTGATATAAAGAACCGCAATTTGGCAATCTCTACAGCAATCTGCTGAATGTCCACACCATAAATACACTTTTGAATCAGATAGAGCTTTCTTCCGTAATCAGAGTATTTTTCACTGAATTTCCTTTCAATCTGATTTATCAAATCTTGTTTAATAACAGGATCCGGAACATTTTGCTCAACAGCAGTTATCTGTGCTTCCTTCCAAAGAGAATTTCCAGGATCAAGTTTTGAAAGAATAAAAACAAGCTTATTCAATATTCCCATCGGAAAAGCGCCGGAACCTACTGCCGGATCAACAATACGTAAGGCATCGATTAAGCTTACAATATTTTTTGTATCCTGTACGACAAAAGGATTATCTTCATTATCGGTTGCAAAGAGTTCGTCCAGCTTTTTATCAAGTTCTTTTGCATTTTCCAGATGTGTTTTAAAATATTCTTTCAGAGATTGAGTAACCATATAATCAACAATCTCACGTGGGGTGTAGAAACTGCCTGTAGCTTTTCTGGCGGTTGATGAGGTTTCCGGATTGAAACTGGCGAGCAGGTTTTCAAATACCTTGCCGAGAAGTTCCGGATCGAGGGCCACTTCCTGATCATCAGGTGAATTTTCGTCAATAGTGAAATTAAATGAAGAAAGAATGTTTAATATCCCTTTTACTGTGTAGGACTTATTTCTAGTATCGTAGTCGGCATTGAGATCCGCTTTCTGATCTCCACTGAAAAAAAGAAAGTTTGGAATAATTGGTTGGTTCTTCTTTACTGCTGTAAAACCATCAATATAAATGCCATCTTTTCTATCATCAAGGCATTCAAATAGTCCTCCATTTAAGAATGGTATTTCTCCAAAATACTCTTTTAGTTCATCAGGGTTTTTGAAAAGTGTTTGATAGCGAAAAACATTATCGTTCCCATGGTCAGGATTTATTCCTTTGTGCCCTCTCGTTTCACTTCTAAATTTTCTTTCATCCTTTTTGGTGCTTAATGTAGCGAAAAACAGGTTTTGCAAAATTGCCTGATAATAGGTTGACCCCTCTGGCGATAAATCTTTTAATCGATGGCTTATTGTTTCGTTATCAAATAAATCTTTCGGTATAAGTCCACGCTCGCGCATAAACCAGATAAATATCAGGCGCGTAATGAGACGGATAACAGCAATATTCCGTCCGTTTTCTATCTCTTCAGCATCTTTTGGGAATTGTGTTTCCCGGACAGCCCAATGATACCAATAGGAGACATTTTCATAAAATTCTTTAGTTACCTTTTCAACACTGAATGCATCCTTGATCTTCTCCAGAGATGAAAAATCGCCTTCGCCAATCCTTTGCAGGAAGGTTTTATTGGTAAATTCCTTACTGACAAAATAGGTAAACCGGCGGAAGTTGTTCCAATCCCTTTTTCTTCCGAGATAATTGACGTAAATTAAACTGTAACGGAAATTTCCTTTCTGGTCATAAAAGATAAAAATTCCAGCATCTGATTGCGTCTCTATTAATATCTTTTTGGCTTTATCATATTGCGCCTTTTTTCCGCTTCTTTCAGTAAGTGGCTGCGTTACTTCAAATGCGCAAATTAATAAGTGCTCGGCACCAGCGAGCTTAATTTCACCCAGTTTCAAGCCATTATTGAAATCCTCACTATCGTACTGAGTCAATTCTTCTTTTCTTGGAGCAAAGGCACGGTTTTTTTCGCGGAAAAAGCGTATAAATTTTTCCGTGTCAAAGTCTTCAATTATATGTTTTAAGATTTCTTTACTCATAATGTCCGGTTCTCAATTGCAATGATTATTTCTTTAACTAAATCTTTTTGCCTTTCTTTCTCTTTTTGTAAATAATCTACTCCTAGTTCACTTTTTATTGCAACTATTTCTAAGACCGATTTCTTCTGTTTGCCACCATCTTCTTCTAAATTGGCAATGCGGCGCATGGTATAATCAGATAGTGTACCATAGTCCAGAATGTCTTCTCGTAAAGTTCTTAAGAAATCCAAATGTGGTATTAATTCTTCCCACGGTTTTGAAATAAAGGTCTTGAGATTGTTCAATGCCTTCTGTTCTACACTTTGTTCACTAACAGGAACAGAGCGGGATTCCTTATGTTTTTTAACTTTTCCATACGATACCCAGAATTGGTCACTCAGTACCTTTTTCTGCTCATCTATACTGCATATTATTCTGTCAAACACTTCTTCAAAAGTTGCTTGATAAACATGGTTATCTTTATCTTGCTTGATACCGTGAATGTAGAGCCTTCCTTTTTTAAAGAATACCAGAAGCTCATTTTCATCAAATTTCTTTGCTGTCTTTATTCTGGATGGAAATCCTTTTAGTTCTTCAATTAACGCTGGATGTTTTTTTTTAATTTCCAAATACTTTTTCAGAGCTTTTGTGTAAAAACTCTCTTCTTCCAGCTTATCAGGATTTTGCTGAATTTTTTCAAACAATCCTGATGGAGATGGTTCTTCATCAATATCGAATATTTTTGCGTCTTCTCCCAGGGTGGAGTGGATCAAAAACATTTTGTTGGCAGCAATCTCACGTGATTTAACCAGTTCCGAGCCTTTTTCTGTCGGGAAGAAATTAACAATATGAAGCTCGTTAAATACTTTCTTACTTATGCGATTAATCCTGCCGACACGTTGGATGACTCTAACAGGATTCCAGGGAATATCATAATTGATTACCAATCCGGCACGATTTAAGTTGAACCCCTCAGAAATCTTGTCAGTAGATAGCAAGATATCGTATTCGTTTTCCTGGTTTTCCAGCGAAGCATCAAAATTTTTGTAAATCTGTGAAATTTTGCTTGCAGATAGACCACCGGCCACAACCAACAGTTTTTTACCAAAGTGTTTTTCCAGTATAGGTTCGATATATTTTACAGTATCAAGGTACTCAGTAAAGATAATGAGCTTTCTTTTGGGTTCTCCCTGCTTTGGTTTTTGTTTTAATACTTGTTTGATATTTGTAAGCAGACAATCTGTTTTAGGATCGTTCTTTACTAAATCGAGGGTTGATAATTCCTTTAATATCTTATTAAAAAGGACTAAATCGGCCTTGATATGAGCAACAAAATCATTTTTATATTTGAATCGGTTAACATGGTAAATTTTGTGATTTTTGGGATAATCTCCATTTCTTATTTTTTCAGAATAATCCTCCAGATATGTTTCAATCTGTTCCAGATCATAATCGTAGATTTTTTCAAGGAGAGAACGGTCAAGGATATACTTATTGGTTTTATTAATAAATTCCAAGACAATCTCTGTAATCTTCTTGAAGTTTTTAATGCTTTGTTCAAAAGAGCCGAATGAGCTTTCGAATCTCCTTACAAGCAAGCGGCGCATAAAGTCGAATAAGTTACGCTGTTGGATAAACTGAAAATTTTCTGTTTCTGTCAATTTCTCACTGGTAATTTTTTCACGCTCTATTTCGTATTCAAATGGCCTGTAAATGGCGCCATTAAATAAGCCCCCCTCATCTGGATCTCCAAAATAATTCTCAATAATTTTGTTGTAATATTCTGATTGTGCTTTTGTTAGTTCAAAAAACCATTCTTTTGGATCAGCGATTTTTGACAATTGTTTAACTTCATTTTTATAATATGGATTATTTTGCAGATCAAGACGGTTTCGTCTGATAGTAACAGGCTCAATCACATCTCTAATCTGTTTTGCCAGATATTCTGAGCGTTGCCTTACTTTCTTTAAGTCAATACCATTTTCTCCGAAAAGACCTTCATAATAACTTTCCGCTTTGTTTCTTTTAACGTCATTCGGCGAATTCCAATATTTTTTAATATAACCAAGACGATGGAAAATCCCTTTAAAAGTTCTAAACTTATTTACCAGATTATTTTCCAGTGTAATGGATGATTTTTTAGGAGTGATAAACAGCTTTAATAAAGATAAAATATCGTCCGGTCTATTGTTAAATGGTGTAGCGGTGAGTAATATGACTATTTTATCCCGGCAAATATTCTTTAGATATTCATAATCTTTTGTGTCCTGATTTCTAAAACGATGGGCTTCATCTATAATTACCACTTCAATATCTCTTGCTTTATGGATAAATTCAGCAGTATTTTCTAAATCACCAAGTGACCTCACTTCCCAGTCATACAAGCGAAATTCCTCAGCATATTTTTTCCAACCTGAAGTTTTATTTTTATCACCTACAAGTCCGGGAGGGCATATAATTATGCCTCGTTTCCTTAATTCTAACGCGATGGAACAGGCAATTACGGTCTTACCTAACCCAACAACATCAGCAACAATAACGCCGTTGTTTTTCTCAATAATCGCAAGCGCTTGTTTTACTGCGTCTAACTGATATTGGTAAGTGGTATAACCATTCTCTTCTAAAGTTTTAATTAAAGACTGGCCAATATCTTTCTGCTCAAATGAATCTAGATATATTTTCAAAATCAAGACAAATGCTTCAAATGGAGTAATGTCTCTAACAAGCGTCTCTTTTTCTATTATTTCTATCAGTTTACTTTTAACGACATCGTCTTCAGATATTTTTACTGCGTCATCCCATAAAGTATCAAAATATTGTTCCGTATCATCGAAACCATAATCACTTATTTCTACATTAAACTCCTCCTGAGTAGTCATCCCTGGTTTCGTAAGATTGCTGCTTCCGGTAATAAATAAATTTTTCCGCCCTACTTGTTTTTCCTCCAGTTTGAAGATATATATTTTGGCGTGATTTGGATTGTATGTTTTTCGAATTAATAATTTGTCTTCGGTAATAAGTTTAACAAAATATCTTATTTGCTCATAAAATTCCTCAGTATCAAAGTTGTCTGAATTCAGAGTTTTTTTTACTGATTGTAAAAATTTGTAGCTTTTTTCTTCGTCCGATAGTTGATTATCTTGATCGGCAAACTCGATCAAACCCAGATTAGTTTTGTCTACATTCAAACCTACTAAAACCTTAATATGTGTATTTGTATTTTCTTTCAGTCCTTTATATAGCTCTCTAATTCCGGAAAAATAGAAAAACCCGACTAAAAATTTCAACTCATCGCTTCTTTGAATTAATTCTATTAAACGTTTTTTTAAATTTTCAGCTCCGCTATTTGTAATAAAATTTGCCATATTGTTTTGGGTGTGTGGACAGTTACTACAATTGTAAATGTATACAGAAATCCTACTTCTTATTAAAACAAGTAAGACTATTTTTTTGAAGATATTTAAAATGTGGTAAAAGTGATCTGCAACTACTTCTTGTTCAGGGTTATTATAAAAGAGTGAGTTTGCTTTGCAATATAAAAGATTATTCTCTGCAGAGACGCCGAGAGCACAAAAGAAGGACAAAAGGCGTTGGGAATAACGAGTTATGATTAAGGGATTTATTTCAGAATCTGGTGTTTACAATGACGTTAAAAACGATGAGATCACGAAACAAGAATTATGATTGAGGGATTGAATCATTTGTCGTCTTGAATCAGGTTTTCTGTTCGATATCGAACAGAGGCCCCTGTATCCACGTGCCGTGACAGTGAGGACACTTACCGGGCTTGTGCAATTTGTCTTTGTTAAATGTAAAATCGCACTTACGGCAGTGTGCCGGCGTAACTACCAGGCGATAGTCGGCATGCTTAAGGCTCTTGATAAGATGCCTCAGGTCATCCTCTACATTTTCCTGTGATATCTCCAAATGCCTGGCGATCTCAACCAGATCCATGGAATTGTTCAGGAGCAGCTCAACCAGGTCTTTACGTAGCATGAGACACTTTCCAAATTGAATTTTGATATGGATAGCTGTGCTATTTTGTGTAAGATCCGCGCGTACAATTTATTACAGAACAAACAACTTGATTCTCACACGCTTCACGGTAGAAATTATCAATTTCAATAGCCAGCTTTACAGACGGTCTTTCAAGTGCTTTGAACAGATTAGCCACGGACTCCGTGGCCTTCCTAATAGATTGGGCCAGTTTTGCTATTTCATCCGCTTTGCTCTTTTCAATCTCTTCTTCGTTCATTTCCCCTCCGTTTTTGTGACGCAGTGACCGTCTGTCCGCCAGTCTGTCTGTTGGGTTGGGTGTCACCGCTTTAAAACGCATCATCGCGCCCGCCCGGTCAGACCGTTCGGACTGGGATGATGCACTCCATATTTATAATATTCAATTCTGAAACCATTCGACAACACTACGATATGGGACAGTTCCTCCGAAAATATCCAATGCGCTACCAATAGTCAGGTCGACACGATTACGACCAACCTCTTTTACAAGGCCAAGGTCTGAGAGGGCCTTGACACCTCCGGCGTAGGTCACAGGAATGGGGGAATTTTTGCCCAGAATTTCAATAAGTTCTGTCTGGATTCCTTCCATTTTCCCTTCAACATCTACCCCATGTACAAGAAACTCGTCACAGTGATCTGCAAGTTGATTGAGTATTTCAGGGCTGATAATCTCATTCGTAAACTTTTGCCATCTGTCGGTTACAATCCAGAAATCAGATCCTTTTTTCCTACAACTGAGATCCAGTACCAATCGGTTTTTTCCAACGACTCCTTGGAGTAACTTAAGTTTTTCCATATCTATCCGACCATTGGAAAATACATATGAAGTGACAATTACATGGCTAGCGCCCGCATCAAGATAGGCAATTGCATTTTGTGGCGTTACCCCACCACCTATATGAAATCCACCGGGGAACGTATGAAGGGCAGAGAGAACAGCTGCCTCATTTCCCGATCCAAGTGAAATTACATGGCCACCCGGAAGATTGTCTTTCTTATACATTTTCGCAAAATTTTCGGGGGAGCAATCAGACTCGAAATTAGTCTTTAGCTTTTCTGAATCATTATCTGCAAGAGAACCTCCAACAATTTGCACGACACGTCCTTCACGCAAATCGATACACGGCCTGAATCTCATATGTATCTATTTCCTCTTATTCCTTTTTCCTGTTTTTTTGAAAACATGTGTAAGCTATTTGACCCCCGAAAATCCTGTCATTATTTCTAATTTTCACAATTACGGTTCATATTTCTTTGATAATACTATGAAGATCGTCTTTAAGCCTTAGGCGTTTTTTCTTTAAGTCTCGTATATATTCGTCACTGGTAGGTTCCGCATCACTTTCAATTCGAAAAACATGTTTATCAACCTCCTCATATTCTTTCATTAATTTTGAGAAATGATTATTCTTCATTTTCAGAGCATGAATCTGCTCTTTATATTCAGGAAATTCTTTGATTAAGGGATGATGTGTTAATGGCATTTTAAAACCTCCGGATCTAAGATGTATGAGTCTATATAAAATAATAACCGGTACAACGCCTTACTATACTAAACCGGAATTCGTTGACAACATTCTAAAACAAAATCATTCCTACACCAACTTGTTTTCTATTCTGCTTCATATAATAGCTCCTTTCTAGATTTTACATAACCGGATGTAGATTTGTCAATTGCCGTTATTCTTAGACTAAATTCTTTTTCAGAATTAGAAATAGGTTGAAATAATCTTTCTCGAAACGTATAGTTTTGTAATGAAGAAAAAAAGAGTACCTGATAAGTCTGATTTAGATACAATCAGAGATCAAATACTGGACTTTGCCTGTACCAAGCACGATTTCAAACCGGAAACAGATGAGTTCCTCCAAAATGGCAATTGGCGGGGAGCGTTTATTGTAAAATTCAAGGATAGCCCGGAAGAAGAACGGTTATATTGTGAAGCACCGTTAGGTGAGCATTTCATGCGATTTGAAATGGATATAGAGGTTAACGGAGAGATCTGGAAAAAAGAATATGAGAAAATTCTTCAGGAATCATCAGGCTACGATGTGGCCCTTAATCCAATCCCCGCTAAAGGAGAAGATGACAAAATACATTGCCGTCTCTATTCAAGAGCATGGGTTCCTAATTTCAGCCAGCGCATCTTTGGCCTGACATTGACCAATCTTTTGGATTGCAAAAAAGCTGTTTTGTCAACACTTTCAGGCAATTAATTCCTCTTAAAAATAAAGTACCGGTTGTAAGATGGTAGACAGCATCATTTCTTTTGTCTTTTGCAATTATACCGGATAATATATGCCATAGTACTAATATTTTACCACTGGAACCACACACCTGTGTTTCGATATGCACCTTGACTCTTTCCGGTCTATTTTTTAAAGGAGAGGATAATTCTCATGAATTTGTACAGACTCAAACAGTTGATAATTTTTGGATTTTTTTCATGTGTCGTCATAGGCTCGATGGCAGTCAAGGCGCAATCGCAGGAAGTCTCAGCAGGCAAACAGGTTTCCATTGAGTATACGCTCAAACTAGAAGATGGGTCTGTCGTCGATTCAAACGTAGGAGCGGAGCCGTTGATCTTTGTTCAAGGATCTCATAACATAATCCCCGGGCTGGAAAATGCACTAAATGGCATGATAATTGGGAACAGTAAACAAGTAATCGTCAAACCGGAGGATGCTTATGGATCTATAAACAAGGATGCCGTTAGTGAAATCAAAAAGGAACAACTTCCACAAGACTCGCTTAAAGTCGGTATAGTACTTCAAGGCCGGAACCCTGATGGCCAGGTTGTTATCGCCAGGATAGTAGAAATTAAGAAAGATACCGTTTTGTTGGACTATAACCATCCTCTGGCAGGTAAAACCCTTTATTTCGACGTAAAAATACTGGCAGTGCGGGATGCACCGAAACCGGCCAGTTAATACCTGAAGCAAAAAGAGAAAAAGCATCTTTTAAGATTCAGTTCTTACCGGGTGCTTTTTTATACCAATTTTTTCTCAAACCCTTAACTATCTTTTAGGAATTCAATTGCGCGCTCTTCTGACCAGTAACTCTTATCTTTTTTAAATTGTATAAAGCCGACATGGCCGCCTGATTTGGGGGCCTCTAAATAAACGTATTTGCTATTTGATGCCTCTTTAACGGGATAACAACTGTCCGCAATAAAAGGATCATTACGTGCATTTACGATTAATGTTGGAATTTTAATCTCCGGAATAAATTGATTGCTACTGCATTTATCCCAGTAATCTTCAGCATTTTTGAAGCCGTGAATCGGAGCTGTATACCGGTCATCATAATCCTGAAAATCCTTTATTAAATGATAACCATCATCATTTATCAGCTCTGGCATTAACTCCATTTTAGCCCTGATCTTTTGATGCAAAGTACTCAAAAACCGCTTCATATATATTTTATTTTTAAATTTTGCAAGCTCTTGAGTACTTGCTTTCAAATCACAAGGGACAGAAAAGGCAACGGCCCTCTCTATTTTACTGTCAACCCGACTGCCTTTATTGCCGAGATAGAGAAGTGTCAAATTCCCCCCCATACTGAAGCCTATTAATACAATTTTCTTATAATACCCAGTCTTTACTGCATGTTCTATTACCGACTCTAAATCATCGATGGTACCGCTATTGTAAAAACGTAACTGGCGGTTTATCTCTCCGGAACAGGATCTATAATTCCATGCCAGAACATCCCAACCGTTTCGGTTAAGCATCTTCACCATTCCCACTACATAATTACTATTCGAACTGCCCTCTAAACCATGAGAAATAATTGCCAACTTATTGCTCCATGTTCTCGACCAGTCAATATCGAGAAAATCATCGTCCGGTGTAAAAATACGTTCCCTTTCATAAAAACCGGTATCAAATTTCCTGAACAAAGTAGGATAGATTGATTGTATATGTCCATTCCGGAAAAATAATGGAGCACAATAATTAGATTTGTTAATTAATGGCATAGTACTATGTTGGTAAAAAAGTATCATTAAAAACAGATTATATTCAACATGTGTAGAAAAAATCCAGCATCTAATGAGCATAATTTCAATAAAACGTATAGATTATAAATGCCCGAGTTTTATCCAATCTATTTCCATCATGTGTTCTTTTAGAAGATTAAAAACCTTGTAATTAAACAATTTTTTGTTCTAATACTGACTCTGGAAAGTTGAGCATTTGTCTATTCTGTTACCTCATTTAAGGTAGATATCAATGTATTCAGTATCACTAATCGATAGTTCTCAATGACTTCAAGCTTAAAGACACGATGATTCGATATAACCATTATCCGGCTGTCTCTATTTGTCGTTTGAAAGTACGAATCGAATAGGATTTATCAATTTCCATACTGATAGTGCGGCACTTCATAATCGCTAATTAGCAAAACGCTTTTGAAATTAATTAAATCATTATGAATATAGCATATAACGGAAAAAAATAAATGAAACAATCGATTAAGAATTACATCATATTTTTGCTACTTTTCTTTACTTTACTACCTTTTGTTACTCTAAAAATTTTCGCTTACCCTAGAATACTGGCTGATCTTAAGACGGTGATCATGGACAACCTTGAGGTTATCGGAAATAAACAGGCAGAGCTGGTATCCACCTGGATGCACGAAAGAATGAAGGATGCTCTGGTTATTTCAAACGGCCCATTTATGGCTGATAGCGTAAACACCGCAAAAGGAAGCCATGATTATAATAGTTTCCTCCATTATCTGAAGATGATTGTCGCTGAGTACGGCTACATGGGTGCTTTTGTAATCAACGGAAAAGGAATAGTCGCAGTTGCAACAATTGAAGAAAGCGTCGGAAGAGATTTATCAGAAAAGGATTATTTCAAGCACGCTATGGGAGGGAGAACATCTGCAACGAGTATCATACCATCTGACATCCCACTGATGAATGAATTTGATAATAAGGAGTTAGGGCTTCCCACTATGATAGTGTCAACTCCCCTAATGAACGAGGATGGGGAGACAACCGGTGTTGTTGCATTGAGGGTTCACGTAGGTACCATGAGTAATATGATGCATAGTCAAAAGTTCGGAAAGACAGGAGAGTCATATCTCGTGAGCAAGGACGGATACATGCTTTCTGAATCGAGATTTACAGGACACCTTAAAACGCTGGGAAAGGTTAGAACAAGAAGCGCTCTGGAGCTGAAGTTGATTAACCCGACAACCGGCAAATTAACTTATGGAGCCAGCCAGTGTGTCGCAGGTAAGGACGGTTCCAATTCGACAGGTTATGAGGATTATAATGGGATATCGGTATTGGGAGTGTGGCGCTGGTTGCCTGAATATAATTGGGGTGTTATTACGGAGATTGACCTCGGTGAAGCTTATGGAGCAGCGCACAACCTTAAATATATTGTAACTGCCCTGATACTTGCGATACTAATTCCCATTGTGTTCATAGCTTATGTTCTTGGCGGAAGACTCTCCGCTCCGATTATCAAACTTAAGGAAGTAACTGAAAGGATGGCCACAGGAGACCTGACCCAGAGGGTTAAAATAAAAAGAAGTGACGAGATTGGAATGTTAGCAACCTCCATTAATTCAATGGCAATATCTTTGGAAGAAAAGACAAAAGAAACAATACAGTCTGAGAAACGTTACAGGGAATTATTTAACAGTATCAATGATGGCATATACCAATGTGAGCCAGACGCTGAGGGGGTGTTTACGTGGGTTAATATAGCTTTTGCGGAGATGTTTGGCTGTAAATCACCTGACGAAATGATTGGCACAAAGGTAAGGGATATTTATGTTAATCCTGATGATAGAAAAACGCTCATTGAGAAACTTGAAAACGAAGGAATCTCCTGGAACTTTGAGTCCCTTTGTAAGAAAAAAAATGGTGCGCATTTCAATACTGAACGTACCTCTAAAATGATTAGAGACGATGCGGGTACACCTGTTAGAATTGACGGAATAATCAGGGATACTACCAGACGAAAGAGGCTGGAAAATGAGTTGCGGGAATCTGAAGAACACAAAAGAGATCTATTGGATTCACTTAAAGAGGGTATATACCAATGTGAACCGGGAGTTGAAGGGGTGTTTACGTGGGTTAATCAAGCCGGAGCAGAGATGTTTGGCTATAAATCACCTGAAGAAATGGTCGGTACAAAGGTGGAGGATATTTATGTTGATCCTGATAATAGAAAAACGCTCGTCGAGAAACTTGAAAAAGAGGGAGTCTGCAGGCACTTTAAGTCTTTTTGTAAGAAGAAGAATGGCTCACATTTTTACATCGAACGCACCTCTCATTTGATTAGAGACGAATCAGGTAAATCTGTTCGTATTGAAGGGATAATAAGGGACATTACAAAACAGAAGAAACAGGATGATGAATTACGGAAATCTGAAAAACATAAAAGGCAGCTGTTAAATTCACTCAAAGAGGGTATATACCAATGTGAGCCGGGAGTTGAAGGAGCATTTACATGGGTTAATCAAGCTTGCGCAGAAATGTTTGGTTATGGATCACCGGAAGAGATGATCGGAACAAAGGCGAAGGATATTTATGTAGATCCCGATGATAGAATAAAACTTGTCGAGTTACTTGAAAAAGATGGAATCTGCAGGCACTTTGAGTCCTTTTGCAAGAGGAAGATCGGCGCTCATTTCTACATCGAACGCACTTCTCATTTGATTAGAGACGAGGACGGTAAACCTGTCCGTATTGAAGGAGTAATAAGGGACACTACTGAACGAAAGAGAATGAAAGATGAGTTGCGAGAGTCTGAAAAACAGAAAAGGCAATTATAAAGACTCTTTAACGAGCGCTGTTGTTTTTTATTTCATTAGGGGACTATATGCGTAACACCTTTTCTTCGATTAATTTACAACAAAGCTTATATGTTTCGCTGGATTTATCGAGAGTAGCGTCAGCCGCACAAAAATTTCTCACATTTTCCTGAAGTTTCTTTTCCTCATATATTCCATTTATATTGGTAACCACAACTCTTCCCCGTGTATTAGAATAAGCACCCACAAAATCATATATACCACCAACGATTGTCAATTTGCTTTCTTTTACTCTGTCGCCGTAATATTCTAATGCCTTTTCTACCTGGTAATCCACGTTCGTCTGGCTCAGGTATGCAAGCTCCTTTTTTTCATCACCTATCTTCACTAACCGAGCGATTCCTCTCTCAATGGGAATCGTCAAAGGAAGCATTTCACGTTGAACCTCACGGCTGGCAGCTGAAAAATCCACCTTTCTCAGGTTACTAATGGTCTTTGACTCTCCTTTAGTAGATACGATTTGAATTCCACCTGGTTTTTTCTGTGTACCGGTATCAGGCGTTACCAGGGAAGTATCTTTTGTGTCTCCCAATTTCCTTACATTTGCCAGGCTGGCACCGGCAGCAAAATTTACCGCACCACAATTTGTGTGTCCCAGTATAAAAAATATCTGAGTATTAAGGACAGTTAAAGCGTATGCAAGACTACCCTTGTTCCTTGCTACTTGATTTCCTGCATTGCGGACCGTAAAGACCTTATTAATAAGATCCATGCCCAGAATTTGTCCTTGTATACGAGAGTCGGCACAGGTGAGCATTGTTATGGGTGGACATTGATGATCTTCGTAGGCTGAAAACTGCGTATCCTTACTCTTCTCTGAAAATTTCTCGTTGTGGACTAGCAGATCATAAAAAAAATGTCCAAGTTCCATCCTTCTAACCCCTCCTCATTAACTATTCTGTACAACCCATGTAATTAACTCAGCATGATTTTCGAGAAAACCCTCTACTGATTCTTGCGTTCTGGCAATAACTCTTCCAGATTCCTTAACTTCTTTTGCAAACGTATATTTTCTGTTTCATGTTTTGACTTTGAATCCTTCAGCTCCGCATTTGCCTTACTCGTTTGTTCATGCCTCTCTTTGCGCTTAGAAAATCCAGTTGCCATGTCACGTATCTTATTATGCAAATAAGCCTTTTCCTTTTCATGTTTTGACTTTGTATCCTCAAGCTCCTTATATGCCTTGTGGATTTGTTTATCTTGTTCCCGGATAACGGCTGCCAACCTCTCTGCATCTTCCTTTTGTTTTGCAAAATCAGCAACGAGCTGGTCCATCTCTTCCACCGAGCCAAAAGACTTCATCACTCTCTTCCGGATTTGTTCCTCAACCGTTCTCTCCCTGATGTAACCAGTCTCTTTTATGTGATGATACTGTTTGATTTTTTTATATGCATAACCAACATTTAATAATAACAGTATCAAAATGATGGTCTTCGCGTTTATAGATAACCTGAATTCTCCATTTTCCATAATTTATAACTCCTCATTCAGTCATATTCAGTTTGAAAATTATGGAAACGTTATTGATCCGTCATATCCCTGAATATGCCTTCAATCATAATCGGTTTTCCCGTTTCATCACGTACAAGACTGCAACTAACTTCATAGATAAAACGTTCCCCATTTTTCTTTTTACAAAAAGCCGTAAAATCCTTACACACTCCTTCTTTTTCCAACGTCTCGATTAGTGCATTCCTGTCCTGAGAGTTTACATAAATATCCACTACGCGTGTTCCCAATACCTCTTCAGGAGAACTATAACCAAGAATCTCAGCTCCCGCCTGGTTTATGTAAGTATACGCACCTTCTATACCCGGAACGCACTGATATACTCCATCACTTATCGAGTTCAACAATGCTTTATGCTGCTTTTCCGACGCATGGAGTTCTTCTTCAAGTCTTTTACGTTCTGTAATATCCCTGAAAACTCCAAAAATGAGAATAGGTTTCCCCTTTTCGTCTCTCACCATATTAGAAGTACGTTCCATCCAAAATTGATCACCATTACACTTTTTACAATGGGAAATAAAACCCTTCCATACACCATCTTTCTCAAGCTTTTTAACAAGTCTTTCGCGGTCTTTCAGGTCGATATACATGGTCTCTACTTTTTTCCCAAGTACCTCTTCCGGTGTATTGTATCCGAGTATTTCAGCCCCGGCCTGATTAATCCAGGTAAAAACCCCGTCAACGCCGGGCCCGCATTCATATATACCTTCCATTAATGAATTAATTCTTCGTTTATATCGTTTCTCAGAAGCTGAGAGTTCCCTCTTGTTTGCCTCCAGCGAACTAATCATTTTATTAAAGGCATACGCCAAGCCGCCAATCTCATCTTTCTGTTTTATATCAATCCTTTGAGAAAGGTCCTCACCAGTTGCTAACTTATCGGTAAGTGCTCGTAAGCGAAGAATAGGGTTAGTTACCTGCCTGCCCATAAGATATGCCGCGAGGATAACAGGAAACGCAATAACAAAGAGAATGGCATTGACGATAAAATGGAGATTGTGTGCCAGACCATATCCTTCGTCAAGGTCAATTTCCGTTATGATACCCCACTTAAATTCAGGTAACCAGTGCCATACTCCCAATACCGTTATGCCGGTATAGTCAGAATAACCGCTTCCATCAAAACCGTTATTACCGGCAATACATTGCGCAACTCCGTAAGTCAATTCTCCGGTTTCCGGATCTGTTACTTTCAATTCCAGTGAACATCTTTTTTTGACGATTCCTTTCTCTTTTAATCGATCAGAAAATCTGGACTCGGAAATCATATAACCATGTTCATTCACAAGGTACGATTCCCCCGTCTTCCCAAACTTCAGGCTATTCATCATGTTACTCAGGGTGCCCGCGTGAACCCTCAATACAACAACTCCAATTATATCGCCTGCCTTATTCTTTAAAGGAGTTGAAACAAACATTGTTGGAACCCCAATTTCCTTCTCATCAAACTCGTTTACCAGTGGGACTTCAGATGGCATGATACTCGATGCGAAGGTCTTCCCTGATAAGGCATTCTTGATATAATCTTTGTTTGATAAATCTCTTCCAACACTCTCTTTAATTGTTGCTATTGTGACCAATCCTTTGTTATCGCATACAAAAGCGCCCATGTAACCATACTCAACCACAACCAACTCTAAATATCTAAGTTCTTCGGAATACTCTGCATCCCTCGTCGTAAGATTCACGCTATTCGCCATATACGGGTTATCTGCAATAACCAGGACATCCGTCATCCTTTCACGCATCCAGTTAGATACAATCGTTGCCTGCTTATGCCCGGCACTACCCAAATGGCGGATTTGCAACTCCTCTACATCCTTCTCCACTTTAGGAAAAGCAATAATTTTTAAAATAACAAATGGCAGTAACGTAAATATAATTAACAAAAAAACAATTCTATTTTGAATCGAAATGAACATTTTTTTCTCCGTAATTTAAGAAAATTGTAATTACAGACATTTCCCCTTCTCCATAATTGATGACCTTTCAACATATTAAGACAATCAACTCTTCATAAATATAACACTAGATTGGGAGCAAATAAATAGAACGAAAAAAGTAACAAAAGTTCTAAGTAATATTTTTTAAAGCACAATAAGAACCACTAGCGGATTAGTTATTAAGCCTGTTTCTAACAGTATCCATACCTCTGCCAGTTCAAATGCACATAAAAAAAGCCAACACCACCGCTTGTCCCCTTTTTATGAGAACATATTATGATGGGCGTTGGCTTACTCTTCAATATCCCCTTTTGATTAAGGAGCTCCTGCTCAGTCTTCCCTCACCAGTGCAAATATACTTTACAACTACACCAACCCGTAAATTAACATATTTCATCCCAATAGCAACATCTATTTGTATACTTTCATACATCCTACACTGCACCCCATTAAGCATAGTATAATTAATAGAGTAATTTATTCTATAATTATACTATGCTTAAGAGAGAGGGTATTGAATGACCTATTCGTGCATCCGTTAATATTACATGCCTTTTTGGAAAATGGTGAAAAAGTGGTTTGTATGGATGGTGGTATTGTTGGGGATCATCTCCATATAGCGGGATACGGGATTTTACTTCCTCGCAAGACATGTGGAATTCCAAGTAATCCAGCTTATCAAGTAATCAGTTAATTGGTACACATAGTACCATAGGTTACTAATTTTTTTTATTGCCGGTAAAATCAAATGAAATATGAACTTCTTCCGTTTCTTCCATAATTTTAATTGCCTCTTCAAGGTCAATCTCTTCTTTATTCTCGCTATCAAATGTCATCAAGGTATCAAACAATTCCTGTTGTTCCAGAATAAAATGATTTCCATCAGATGATTGCACATAGGCAGCCCATGGGATAAATTTTGTCAGCGGAAAAACCTGATCAATTCTTGGTGAAATATCAATATTGATCCCGGAGATAAAAACAAGGTTCCTGTTTTTGTAGCCTTCTTCAACAATGATGGTTCGATAGGTTCGGTCAAACTCTACCTGAGTTGTAATCTGTGCAGCAGCCAGTGCAGGCGCCGGGTGAGTAACAATCCAGGGCATCGGATCAATCAGGTTTGCTTCAAGATGTCCCTGGCTTTCTTCATCTACATTTAAATGGTGTTTGAATTTAAACAGCTCCGGACTTAGTAAACTACCTATAGGCTTTCTCTCCTGTTGAGCCCATTTCTTCCCTATGACTCTCACCAGCTCTGGTGATGCTTCAAAGCATCGTGCGGTGCTTAAGGAACGAACTAAATTAGGTTCTCCCATATTATCATAGGCTATTACCTTTGATAGATCTAACAGCAAACCTTCACTGCATTCTCGATGTAATAAGAGGTTATTAATCGAGATATCAAAGTGCTTACTATTGGATGGTTCAAGATAAATATTATCACAGGCAAATTGATATTCATCAATATACCATTTCATGATATCCATGATCTTCCCGCAACTAACACTGTGATTACAGTCTTCTGTCTGAATGCGACGATAAATACCGAATTCTCTGGTTTCCGGTTCATAACCAACATGACTTGCCTGAACAATCATGATGTCTTTACCGTGCTCAGCGTGAGGGGCATGGCGATCAGTAGAAACGATTCCCCCCACCCGTCCATGATTAAAGGGAAAAGCGCCAAACTGTTTGGCAATCAGGATAACAGGAAATCCCTGGCTTTCATCAGAACAGAAAGCTCTTGATGGTATTATCTTTCCCGACTTCATTCCCTGAGACAGGCAGAAATTATACAACCGAGGCACGAATTGACTATATCGCATCATCATGCCTTCAAGCTTAAAATCATTGAGAACCGTATGAAAACTACCTATTGATGATGCGGAATACATTGAGATTTATCCTTCTAGATAAGATGATTAGAACACGCTTTTTGCCAGCAGATGCATTAAAGCAAAAAATTATTGGAATCTCAAGATTTTTTCATTCTTCTACAGCAATATGATCTCCCATGTAACAACGTCGTGCGAACCACTCTTCACGAATAGTTTAAAATCCGCCTCTCTTCCAACTATCTATCCAATGAGGCAGTATTTCCATTAATGATATCAAGTACATCTTTGACCGCATATATCCTTCCCGTTTCTATTCAGAGAGAAGTTGCGGTTTTTCCTATAGAGGTGGCATCCGTTTCCTGCTTATTCACATTTATACCCATCCCAACGACTATCGGATGTTCTAAGGTGAATCTAGCATAACTATTCTGACAAAATATTCCACCGACCTTCATTCATCTTATCAAGATCGATGACGCTGAGATAAATTCCCCCCTTTGTGCTGAGACGAAATGGATATTTCATTCTCAGCAGGATATATTTACCCCGCTAAACCCCGCCAGGTTTTTATAAAACTTACCCCGCAAAACTTCGGTGATATCTTTTGTAAGTAGATTTGACTTTGGATTTATGATGATGGAGGAAGAAGTGGTGTAAGTAATCGAACGGCTTCGATAAAGGTGCATTGGTGGACGGTCATTACCATGTCAATAGGGTTGAAATTCTTTTCGCACCTAAAACAACGGACAAGATTTGTCTTTGGATTGGTTGCGGTATGAAAGTCTCTGCACAGTGGATTGAGTGGTGATAATCGTTGTTGTGTGGTTATTGCATTTTCTTAGAAGTTCGAAGAACGATCCTGCAGTCTCTTTATCAATAACGTCGTATCCAAACTCATCAATTAGCAGAATTTCATACGATTGAAGTTTCTTCAAAAGTTTATTTAACGTATACTCGCCTTTGGCAGTGCGCAATTGGTCAAGCAAATTAGTAAATCCTATAGATAGCCCTCTGTATCCCTGGTTGATGGCATGGACAAGGAAGCTTGTTGCAAGTCCGGTTTTACCACAACCGGTTGATCCTATAAAAACAAGATCCTGCTTTTGTGTGATAAAGCGCAAGGATTCGTAAAGTTCCATGACAACTCGTTTTTTCAACTTGGGTTGCCTGGCAAATGGAAAAGTTTTCATAACAAAATACTCATGGATTTTGGCTCTTTTGATTCGGGACAATCTCGCCTTTTCTGTCTTGTTAAAATATTCTTTTTCAAGGATATCAGTTAAGAATTTCTGGTACGTGGGCTGCTTCTTTTTAGCTGTTTTCAATACTGAGTCCCACTCTTTCCAGAGGTGTTCTAATCCTAAATATTGCAACTGCCGTTTTATCGTTTCATCCAACAGTGGAATCCTCCTCCTCTTCTTGGTTTTCTTCAACAATATCCTGAATCTCTGCTTCGCGAGAAAAACGCCCTTGTTGATATGTATCACGCTGCTTGTAATCGTAATCGTCTAAATATGTTTCCGGAAGACCATAATGGTCATTGTTCATTAGTTGGGTGGATATTCTTATTAAGCCGTCAATGGTTGTAACCTGGTATTTAAGGGCCCGTTCTATGGTGGCAAATAATAATGATGGCGTTATTTTTTTGAGAGCTTATAAAGCTCTCTGATCAATCTCGGTTTCTGGGCAACATTGCACCCATCGGATTTAATGAAATCCACATAATCACAACAGATACTACCAATATCTCTAAATCGTTTTTCTTCTTCACGGGATGGTTTCTTGCGGTTATTCGGTTGATAGGGGTTTGTATTAACGCCGTCAGGCTTAAAGACAGCGTTTGAACCCGTTCCATGTAAAACAGCTAAATTGGTATTGTCAATCACGCATATCTTTGCGCTATATTTGAAAAACATTAAAGCTTCATGGAAAAAACATTTCATGTTAAACCTGTTAAAGTTTAGATAAAATCGGACATAACGCATTTTGCTGTAACGAAAATATAACGCACTGCAGACAACCTTGACAGCGCTTTTGCCAATCTTAAGCTTGTATGGTGATGTGTCATGCTGCATCTCCTCGCCAGACACATCTTCAACACGATGGTGTCGCTTTGAAGAATGGGGAGTTTTTACTAATACCTTGAGTGCGAATGAATCCAGTCAGGGTTGAGTATCCTACATTTATGTCATGCTCTTCCGTTAATATTTCATGTACACGCTGTATGTGCCCAGTACACTTCTTGTAAAGTTCTCGCACTATATCCACGTCAAGCTCCTTCTTATCACAACGTGCTTTGGGTAGTGGCTTAACATTACCGGCAAGTATCTTCCGTACTGTCTTGATGTCCACTTTGAGAACTCTGGCGATCTCTTTTTTAGACATACCCTCATCATACAGTGTATGTATAGCTTGCCTTTTATCTTCGTTTATCATGAACATCCTGTAAATATTTACTGAAATCTTGAAGTTTGCATAATATACTTTTGTACTAACTCTAAATCTTTGATTACTCTTTGCTCATGCGGCCCAAGGGCATGTGCATCGGACAAAATATCTTTACTCCTCAATTGTTTTATAGTAAATCCCAACTCCCCTTGTATGATTTGCTCCTTCAGATAATCTCCACCATGAAAATACCCATAAGCCAATGTCTCAATATCACGTGTACTTAAACTCTTACCCGCAACGGCCTGGACAAAAGCATCTATCTCTTTTTTTGGTACTTTCTTTACGCGCGTAAACTTTCTTAAGTTGTACATGTATGCCCTAACAGGAAATTGTCCTGAAAAAACAGCTTTGCGTACGATGGTTGTCATCTCCTGAATCATACCTAAACGAACACTTACCCAGGCAGGAGAACGTTCTAAATGAATGGCAATCTGTTTTATACGCATACCGTGAGTACCATTGAGTTGATCCACTAAAGCGGATTGTTCCAGGATGTTGAGACTTCGGGCATTAGACAACCGGATAAGTTGCAGGATACCATCAATTTCATCACTTCCTAGCGACAGAATCGGTACGGTATGAATCTTTAGACTAATCGCACAGCGGAGCCTTTTGAACCCGTCCAATAAAATAATGTTCTCTTTTGAGTCTATGACACATAGCAAAGCATCACGAATCCCACACTCAAGCACAGAATTTAAAATAATTCGCTCGTCAATCTTATTTTCTAATCGGAACTCTTCGTATCTTCTGTCTATTTGAGTAATCTCAACCTCTTTTAAAGCTTTTTTATTCATGGCCCCGGTAGTTTACACCACTCCTGCCAAAATACGAGGCCCTGCTGTTTCCAATTCTGAAAAAAAGTTTGATAAATTTGTTGTATTCGGTAAGAACCAACTCTTCGCCCCTCGGTTAAACTCATCATGAAATTCAGGTGCCCCATAAAACCACTATCCTTGATTTCATCAACATCAGAATCGGATTGTTTGGGTTGTTCGGGTGGTGTCTCTTTAAGTTCGTACCTTCGCCGGTTATGTAAATAAGGAATACAAGAGAGTGGGTCATCTGTTTCAGAGTCGGTTTAAGAGTGTGCTTGTTGAAGCGGAAGATCATTTGCATGTTTTAACTCGTTATATACATATGAACCCTGTGCGTGCGGGTATTGTGAGGATGCCTGAAGAGTATAGATGGTCTAGTTATCGGGATTATCTAGGAATACGGCAATGTCCGAAGTGGCTTGATGTGAAACAAACACTTGAAATGTTTGGTGTGTCTGAGAAGGAGCAGAAAAAATATAACCTTTGGGAAGCACAGCAGAATCGAGAGAACCAAAAGATACTGGCCGGTGTTCCAACCCTGAAAGATTTAGAATCTACCCTTAAAGGATAAAAATATTCTGGTTCCGTCTAACCGGTCATGTGCACAATCTATCACTATCCCCCCTGGCAATGACCGAACTAAACATCTATGCAAGGGGTTATAATAAGATACTCAAGGTCGGCAGAACAATTACAGACCTTGATCACAGTGAGAATGTTTGCATCGAACACATATCAGAAGCTGTTAAGTACAGAAATCTGGATCGTGATTTGTGGAAATGATGATTCTTGTAAGCAGATTAGTCTATATTGTGTCAAGTAGTGAAATGTCCATATTTTCGCATTATTTCCAATTAAAACGAACATCAAACATCAAACATCAAACATCAAACATGTGACAGGAGCCTACTAATGGGTGACCCATTGTACAGGACATAATTTTCAAAAAATACTTGATTTCTGCTAATAATGTCACTACTCTTACAAAATCTCTAAAAAGCAATTTCCTATCACCCATCTCAATATATGGACGGAAAGTAGATCTACGGACATAGTAAAGACCGAACGAATAATGCAAAAACTGCATGACGTTGGACTCCGGAATATGAGCTTGGCATTGAAAGTCCTAACATGGAAACGCTAAAAAGAATCGGTAAAGCGACAACTCCTCAAACTTGCGAAAAAGCCATTGAGATATTAAGATAAGTTGTCATAAATAATATCTGAGTAATCATAGATATTTCAGGAATATCTATGATTTTGTTAGTATTCTAATAATTTGAAGAGATCAATGGGTTTGTCCATGTGACAGCAAAAATGTTTTTTAAGAAAAAAACAAAAAGAATAAAATTTTTTTTTGCAGGAATACTTGGTTCACTTCTTATCAGGGTTTTAATCGGTTCCATGAGAATTATTGAAAGGCCGGTTAACCATCCTGAAAAGCTTATACGTCAAGGTGAAAGTACAATATTTGCGTATTGGCACGCATTTATGCTTGTGCCGGCATATACTGCAAGAAATCTTGGGATTAAGGTAATGGTAAGTCAACATTCAGACGGCGAATATATTACTCAGGTCATTGAACGCTTAGGCTTTACTACGGTCAGAGGCTCTACAACTAGAGGAGGGGTGAAGGCTTTGTTAAAAATGATAAAAGATCCTAAGGAAGGAACAGCTATAGCAATTACTCCAGACGGTCCGAGAGGCCCAAGGTTTACTATTCAACCAGGTATAATTTATTTAAGCCAAAAGACTGGCATCCCAATAATTCCTACTTCGTTAGGATTAACAAGTTATTGGGAAATGCCAAGTTGGGATAAATTTCGCATTCCAAAACCCTTTTCAAAAGCAGCCCTTATACACGGAGAACCAATACACATACCACCTAAGCTTAACAAGTCTGAGGTAGAAGAATATTGCATGCTATTAGAAAAAAGATTGAATGAAATGAATATTGAAGCTGAGCAACTTGTTAAATGTGAAACAACCGCATGATGTCAAACCATTATCATCTCATTATTGAAACTCCACCTGGTAACCTGTCCAGGGCAATCCAACGTTTATAGTCAAACGGATTTAGTTTTCTAAAAAAATATTATATTTTTCTGGACCTGCTGGTAGCAGTGTGTTATAAGCGGAGTTATGACACTACAACTAAATATATACCAGAGGGCTGAATTAAAGAATGTTCATAAACAAGAGCGTTATAGGCGATGTGCAGACCGAATAAAAGCAGTGTTACTTATTGATTCAGGTTTAAGCTTTGGAAAAGTATCTGAATATTTGCTATTGGATGACCAAACTATTCGAAATTACATTGATCGATACGAACGTAATGGAATAGATGGTCTTCTCAACGACAGTTACACAGGCTGTGCGACAAAACTTTCAAAGGAACAAGAAGAGCAGTTAAAAGAGAACATTAAGCAAAACACATACGGGGCTTCAATAGAAGTGGTTGATTACGTAAAGGAAACATTCAACGTAGAGTATACTCCAAGAGGCATGGTTAACACTCTTAAAAGATTAGGCTTTGTATACAAAAAGACTACGAAAATACCAGGCAAGCCAGATAGAGAGAAACAGGAAGAATTTATAGAAAAGTACAAACAATTAAAAGCATAAACGCCCAATCAACCATAA
>JAIQZR010000203.1 GCA_021777035.1 Candidatus Scalindua sp.
GCAGGAAAAGGGCTGCACGGTGCGACGCAAAATGCCAATCTGATAAAACAGCAAAAGATCTTTAAGTGTGCAGGGTTGGAAATGGAAATATTTTAGGGTTTTATTGTGATGATTTCAATGCCTGTGAAAATCGGTGTTAAATGAATGAGCTAACGGATAGCGCTACTATGAGGTTGCGTAACTTACGAGAAATTTGCATACACTCATCATCGGATGATGAGTGTATGCAGAGCCCGCCTGTGGATCTATAAATAAGATCACTCAATTTACGTGCTATTAACGCTGAGGAATGAGCGAGTACATGACAGAGTCGTATATCTTGTCACGTACAACATGGCGGTTCCTATGGATACCTTCCCTGGCGGCGCCTACTTTTTCGGCAACACGTTGGCTGGCCTTGTTCTGCGCTGCCGCGACAATCTCAAGACGCGTGAAACCCAGGGTTTCAAATCCAAACCGGCTGATGAGCTTTACTGTGGCAGTTGCAATACCTTTCCCCTCTTGACTCGTCCTGACCCAATAGCCGAGATTGGCAAAGTTATGTTTTTGGTTGATTTGATCGATAGCACAGCCGCCAAGAAAGGTACTGTCTTTCGCATCAAGTATGACAAAGTCATACTCAATACCTTCCGACCACATCTGGTCTCTGGAGTCAAGCCAGAATTTACAGTCTGATAGAGAGTAGGCAGGATGACACCAGGGCGCCCACTTTAACATCTCCTGCATCGATTCTTGCACGCCTTCACAGATTACTGCAGCATCTTCCGGTTGGCAAGGACGTATGATAATATTTCCATCAGTAAGTTTGATTTTATTGTCCATTATTCACTGAACTACCAATATAAAAAATCCTTATTATTTTAAAATCATAGATTGGTACAGTATTTAAGTCAACAAATTTAAGGGAAAATTCGTGGGGTTATTCGGGAATTACTAGAACATAAAATGTGCAAATAAATGGTACTAGCAGTTATTAAAATCTGTGAATTGGCCAGGGGTAAATTGCGTCAAAATCACGAGGAGGTCTTAGGACGGTTTGTATCTGCTGCAGATACAACTTTGTTTTGTGGTTGTACTTTTGTTTTTGCTATTAATCTTTCAACAATTGGTTTTGTAAGGTCTTTTTTTACATCAATGTCTCCGGGGTTTTCCTGCACAAGATTCAGGATGGTTAATACAAATGCCGCCATTGCATCTATCGGTTGTACAAGGGTTGGTTCTGTCTGTTCAGCAGTCTTGAAAAACTTAAACCTGCCTCTCCTCTCTCCGTTTACATCGGTATATAGTTCAACAATTGTATAGCTACCACTTACGGTTTTAGATAAAACTCCATTAAACAGTTCCAGGAGTGCTTCTTTCTGTGTGCTCAGATGCTCATAACCCTTTTGATAATTACCTTGTGAATCCAGAGCACCCGCAATTCTGAACCATCCGTGGAAAGATATTGTTTTAAAAAATTTCTTTATCTCACCGCCATATATTATTGGTTCTGCTATTTCGTTCTTCACGAGGAAGTATAGCTTTGGCATATTTGCCGTGTAGCTGTACGATCTAATATCGGTGTTGTAAATCAGATATTTTATAAACGCTCTATCTCTAATAGTATATTCATTAATTTTATGTCCAAGTTGACCCCACTGTTCTATAACGTCTGACAATTGGTATCCGGGGATTTCCAGCATCTTTACCGTAGTGTATCCGTTTTTTTTGATGTTTACATGTTCTGAAATTATACTACCTGTCTCTGTCTGCTTGTTTTTAATGTGTATTATAGCTGTTTGATATTTGGCGGGTATTATTGTTGTTGCAGCATAAATTTGTCCAGGGCCTATGTTGATCACAGGCGAAAGAGGGCTTACCGGACTTATCGTAAAGCCAAGTATAATAACGCTTATGTAAAAAGTATGTTTTATTCTTTGCATGAGTGCCGATTTCTGTATTACGTTGTTTTTTCTCAAACTCAATTAGCGGTGATTTGCTATATTCTGAAAATTGCAATTTTTAAACTTATCGGCACTATGAGAAATAACTTTAGTTATTTCTTTATCATATCAAATTCCAAGTTCTTTTCCGCGTTGTTTCCGGGAATAGGTAAAAACGTTAAAATTGATGCTTTTAATTTGCAATCCTTTTTTACTGTTGTTATAAATGACAGTAACGCTGACTTGCGTTTTTTTAGTGGATAATTGAGAAAAAAAAGGATCTTTAACTATACAAAATAGTGAGACTTATATATTTCCCCAGGTAGAGTTATAAATGAGTAATGTTATTAAAGATGAGCAGATAGACGGCGATAATGCGTTTATAAAAGACAGTAGTATTGACTTCAAAAAGATAGATGATCCATATATATTGGATGCCTATATTCCGGAAAGTTTTAATTTGAAGGTCTCTTCTGAAAATAGCCTTCAGTTGACTAAAAGAAATGAGTTAAGACATGCTGTCGGTATTGTTGCGGCAAGATCCTTAAGGTATTTCAGTACCAACGGAGAGGGGTTTAATATCTTTCGTGCACGGCGTATGGCGGTCTGGTGGCTCAGGCATATTTATAATAGTTTAAACTGGTGGAAGGCTTATGTAGTAAATGCGGAGGGAGAGCGGAAAGATATGCCTATGTTGTATATAGGTGAAAGATTCGGTTCTGAATCCGTGAATAAGGATTGTGAGGCAGATATTGTGCTTAGCGCCTTTGAGAATGACCGTCGTATTGTGGATCCGGAATCTGAGGGTGGCGCTGTCTTTGCGGTTGGCTATAGCGAAAGGAATGGGTTGTTCAATTCGCCGGATATGTATTGCGTGAAGGCCATAGTTGGAAATAAATATATAGGTGCTGGTGTCGATATAACACATGGTATTACAAAGAATTTAAAGCTTATGGCTGAAAAAGTGCTGAAAGATAAGAATAAGCAGTTCACTCAACAGAATATTGATGCCGAAATACAAAAAATGAAAATTGTTCTTCTGGATAGGCCGAGACACAGAAAACTCATAGAAACAATTAATAATTTTGGAGCAAAAGCGGTCTTAGTTAAAGAAGATGACCTCACTCCTACCTTTGCGATAGCGACGGGTGAGGTTGATATGATCATCGGTGTGGGCGGTGTTCCTGAAGCGGTTTTGAGTGGAATCATAGTCGCCCAATTGGGCGGTGAAATGACGTTAAGGGTATTGCCATATGAGGTTGCTCAGGAAGAGCATTTATTGGGAAAACTAAAGCATTGGGACTCTTTCAAAAAAAATGAAATTGATATATTAAGGAATTTCAAGATTGTAAGACCCGGTACAGAAAAAGCGGGAGAAATACCTTGGGACAGAAAATTGGCATTAAGCGATTTGGTGAAAGGAAAGGATATCGTCTTTACTGCGAGCGTTATTAAGAAGACACCATGGATAAAATTTCCTGACGGAGAAGAAGTACCTGGAGTGGAGATTGATCCGGAATCGGGAGATATTAATGTATGTGTAGTCCGTGTTACAGATAATAAAGTTGAGATTGTTCCAATTATTTATAAAACCGTGATTGGCAGGCTATTAGCGCAATACAAAGATAACCAAGAAGTAAACTGTGTGGCCAATGTAAAATTACTTGTTCAATTGGGAAAAGTGTACTCAGAGTTTGGTTTATTTGAAGAGGCAAGGGATTGTATTCAAAAGGCTAAAATCTGTGATGGCATCAGCGATGAAATGGTACAGAGATGCAATTCCATATATGAATACATTTCAGGATTAGACTTTCTTACAAAAAAATCCCTGCAGACGCCAAAAGAGATAATAGGGCACTTTGAAAAATCAGGCCATTTAGACGAGGAAGAGATTGATCGACTTAGACCAAGGAGAATGGTTAAAAGGTTTTATGAATACCAGGGAGACATATGCTATCACGATCAGTTATACGATGACGCGATTGAACATTATAAAAAAGCGTTAGAATACAGTCCACACGAGTTGAAACTGCATCGTAAGGTAAATACCATCCAGATGAAAGACATAATAGAAGAATATTTCAACCGGATTGATAAATTATATCAGGAACTGGATTATAAAGACCCAAAGGATTTGGAAAAATGTAAGATTGGAATGGCGCTGGATATTTTTTACGACAATAAAAGGCAACTGAATTTAACCTGTAGAAATCCATGGCTCATTTTCTTACGTAGGACTGTCTTACACGGAGAAACTCCTTCATATAAATTAGCGGTTTTAATCAAATTGCTGAGATTATATAAAATATTGAACCATGCAAGTGATGAGGAACTCACTCTGTTTTTGAATACGGAATTTGGCATTAAAGAAGAAATTGGTATTATTATAAATTACAGGAAGAAGCATGAAAAATTTTACTCTGTTAGCGAGCTCTATTTTGTTGAAGGGCTGAGCTTGGAAGCCCTTTCAAAATTGCTATTTCCAAGTGTAAGGATAGAGAGCCAGAATGAGTTGGAAGACTCTGAGATTCCTTTGAGCATCAGTCTTGTTGAAGCGGTTGAACGAAGATACCGAAATATTCTGGAGGAGCTTAAAGACGGAGTCAAGAAGGAGGCGCAGGAACATTCATATGCGGTAGCAGAAGCTTATCACTATGTGGGACTGGCACTCTATGACGCCGGTGATGACGAAGGGGCGAAAAATAACTATGAGATGGCAACAACAAAATTTAATGAAATAATAGATAAGTTTACTGGCATAACACCCTTTAATGCACAATGTCGAATTGGCAATCTTTATGAAGAGTTAGCTCTCTTATATGAAAATGAAAAGGCGGCTTATTATAACAAGGCAATGGATGCATATACTTATGTTATAGAGGAGCGGAGGTCAAATATAATGTTTGGTTACATTCGCGATTTGATGGCAATCAGAATATGGCAGACCAAAGAGAGAGTAAATTGTATAAAAAAAGAGCTAAATCTGTCGGATTCTTAAAATGTTCAATTAGTACTCATTTCAGTCTTCTTTCCCTTTCTGAAATAATACAAAGGCAGGGACAATGCGACTCCTCCAAGTGTTGCAATAATTATATTCAGATTTACTTGTAGTAATATCCAGATGCAGGTGAGAAGAGCAAGGCAAGGAATTATATACCCTCCCGGTACTGTAAAGCGTTTCGAGATGTTCGGTTGCGTTCTTCTTAAAACAATAACAGCCAGACACGTCGGTATATACTGTAAAATGCTTACCAACACACAGACTGAAATTAAGTATTCGAATGTACCAGTGAGGGACAGTATTAACGTCAAAAAAGTGGTTACACATATTGCAATATAAGGGGTATGATATTGGGGATGAATCTTTGAGAATACTTCCGGTAAAAACCTATCGGAAGATAAGGCAAAAAGATTTCTTGGCCCAGTCAAGGCAATACCTGAGTTTCCTCCGGTTATTGCAAGTAGCGCACCAATCGCAATTATGGCCCCACCTGCAGGGCCTAAAAAACTCGCAGCCGCATCTGCTAATGGTTTTTCCGATTGCGCCAAACCGGGGAGTGTACCGGTTGCGATGGTTTGCACAAGCACGTAGATTAAGGTTGTACCAAGGATGGCAATGAAAAGCGAGAGAGGGATGTCCCTTCCTGGCCTTTTCATTTCTCCTGCCGGTACCGCCAGGTATTCAAATCCTGTATACGCAAATAATCCAATAACGATTGCTGGTCCTATATTGTCAACTTTAAAAGAAAAGATGTGGTTCAAATTGGATGTTTCAATGTGAAAAACTCCAAATGCAATAAAGACAAAAATTGGTATTAATTTGCTTATTGTAAAAAAGTTTATCATTCTCGAACCGATTTTTACTCCAAAAAAATTGAGAACCCCTAAGCCCAATATAAGGATGCCTATTATAATTTCTCCAAACCATGCTTCAGAGAGAGATGGCGAAAAGAAACGTAAATAGAGGAGAAAGCCTCTTGCCATTGCGGCCCAGCCGATTATGGCAGAAAGCAACATCATCCAGCCAACTATGAAACCAACCATGGGGCCAAAGGTATTTCTTGCATAAATATATGCTCCTCCGGTTTCCTGGTAAATACCTCCCATTTCGGCAAAACAGAGTGCTATTGCAAAGCATAAGAGACCACAAATTGCAAATATTAGAATTGAGGATTGGCCTGCCGCCGCTGCTAGTTTGCCTGGCAAAAGAAATATTCCTGCCCCAATGGTGCCGTTAATTCCAAGGCAGACAACATCAAACAGCCCCATAGAACGTGAGAGCTTCTGCCTCTGATTGCTCTTCATAATTATAATGACCTTTACTCTATTTATTTTGACACGTATATTGTTGGCTATATAATAATTACGTTTTTCGCCTCTGTATACTTTTTTTATTCAATACAAAATGTCGATAGAAAAATTAATTCGTTTGAAAGAAAAAAATGGCCGAAATGTTATCGGTTTAATGTCCGGTACGTCATGTGACGGTATTGATGCATGTCTGGTTAAGATAACCGGCAGTGGCTTGTCAACTGAAGTTGATATTATTGGGTTCGAGACGTACTCTTACAAGAAGGAGATAAGGGAATTGATATTTCAAGCTTCTTGCAAAGAGACCGGGACTGTTGATAAAATCTGCCAACTGAACTTTGTATTGGGTCAGTTATTTGTCGATGCGGCCAGGCAGATTATCGAAAAACTGTCTGTGCCTCTCTCAGAGATAGACATTATAGGCTCCCATGGACAGACGATTTATCATATTTCTTCATTGAAAGAAAAAAAAGATAAGGAAGTAAGGTCGACGCTGCAGATAGGTGAGCCTTCCGTTATCGCCCGCGAGACGGGAGTAACCACAGTTGCCGATTTCAGGACAATGGATATTGCAGCAGGTGGAGAGGGGGCACCTCTGGTTCCTTATGCTGATTATATTTTGTTCAGGAAAAATGGAATAGGCAGGGCAATACAGAATATAGGCGGTATCTCTAATGTCACTTTTTTGCCTGCAGACGGGGACATTACTAAAATAATTGCCTTTGATAATGGTCCCGGTAATATGATAATTGACCGATTTGCCGAGACTATAACCGATGGAAGATTAAAGTATGATAAAAATGGTGAGTTAGCTTCAAAAGGCAAATTAAATCAAGATTTATTAGAGCGGCTGTGTGCTCATCCATACCTATCTAAACCTCCACCAAAATCAACTGGAAGAGAGGATTTTGGCGTTCCGTTTTCTGATGATCTATATAAGGAGTTGAGAGAGGGCAATATAGCAGTTCATGATGCGATTGCTACAATTACAGCGTTTACCGCTAAGTCAATATCTGACAGTTATACAAAATTTATCCTCCCGTACTACAAAATTGACGAGGTTATTATAAGTGGTGGCGGCGCGTATAATCCTGTTTTGTTTCGATTCTTGAAAGATTATCTTGTAGATATAAATATCAGCACGGTAGATAATTTTGGCATCCCTTCCAATGCAAAGGAGGCGTTGGCGTTTGCTATTCTTGCCAATGAGACAATATGTGGTAATCCAGGCAATGTTCCATCTGCTACAGGTGCAAAGGAGAGTGTTGTCTTGGGAAAGATAATTCCAGGATAGTAGAATTGAATATAATTTAAAGTCGTTCTTAGTATAATAGCTACGCAGAGAAAAGAGTTATAAAGTTTTGAGACCAACTAGAGGGCTACTCTGCCTAAATGATGCGTAGCATTGGCTTCTAGAAAAAATAAAATAGTAACGATAATTTAACAATATAAACTTTGAGGACAAAACAGAATGAGTAACACATCTGAAAAAATTATCTATTCAATGATGAAGGTCAGTAAATCTTACAATAAGAAAACGGTGATTAAGGACATCTCTCTCTCTTATTTCTATGGTGCTAAGATCGGTGTACTAGGTTTAAACGGATCCGGGAAGAGTTCGCTTTTGCGTATAATGGCGGGTGTTGATAAAGAGTTCAGTGGAGAGGCTGGGCTTGCTGCCGGGTATACAGTTGGGCATCTAGAACAAGAGCCGTTAGTTGATTCAGAAAAAACGGTTAAGGCTGTCGTAGAAGAGGGTATGCAGGAGATTGTAGACATTGTCAATGAGTACAATGAAATCAGCGAGAAGTTTGGCGAGACAATGCCAGATGATGAGATGAATAAACTTCTGGAGCGCCAGGCTGTACTACAGGAAGAGATAGAGAAACAGAACGCATGGGACATTGAATCACGTCTGGAAATGGCCATGGATGCACTACGCTGCCCTCCAGGCGACACACTTGTCAATGTCATCTCCGGTGGTGAAAAAAGGCGTGTCGCATTGTGCAGGCTTTTGCTTCAAAAGCCGGACATCCTGCTCCTGGATGAACCTACCAATCACCTCGATGCCGAAACAGTTGCCTGGCTTGAACAGCATCTTCAACAGTATGAAGGCACTGTAATTGCCATTACGCACGATCGCTACTTTCTTGATAATGTTGCCGGTTGGATTCTTGAGCTTGATCGGGGGATGGGCGTTCCATGGAAGGGGAACTACTCTTCCTGGCTTGAGCAGAAACAGAACCGCCTTAAACAGGAAGAAAAAAGTGAGTCAGAACGACAGAAAACCCTGCAGCGGGAACTGGAGTGGATCCGTATGTCTCCAAAAGGGCGTCACGCAAAAGCAAAGTCACGTATTAGTGCCTACGAATCACTCCTCAACCAGGACACAGCAAAACAGGAGAAGGATCTTGAGTTGTTTATGCCGGCAGGGCCTCGGCTTGGAACAGTAGTTATTGACGCGGAAAATGTGAGTAAAGCGTTTGGAGATCGTATTCTTTTTGAGGGAATGTCATTCTCTCTTCCCGCAGGAGGTATTGTTGGAATTATAGGACCAAACGGTGCGGGTAAAACAACACTCTTTAAGATGATAACGGACATGGAAAAACCTGATTCCGGCGTCCTTAAGATTGGTGATACCGTCAAACTTGCTTACGTCGATCAGGGACGCGACACTCTTGATCCGGGTAAAACAATATGGGAGATTATTTCAGGGGGCAGGGACACGATTCAACTGGGAAATTCCGAAATAAACTCCCGCGCCTATGTTGCACGCTTTAATTTCTCGGGATCAGACCAGCAGAAGACGGTA
>JAIQZR010000204.1 GCA_021777035.1 Candidatus Scalindua sp.
AAATTATTAGTAGAGTTTAAACAACAGGCAAAGGCAAAAAGTTTTCGTGGCAAATTAAAATGGGTTGGAAATCTTGATAAGATGCGGTCAGACAAATGATTGTGGTAGACTCTTCTGTATGGATTGATTATTTTAATGGTAAGGCAACTTCAAAAACTGATTGGTTAGATTCAGCCCTTGGAAATCAACCTATTCTGATAGGAGATATTATTTTAACTGAAGTCCTCCAAGGTTTCCAAAATGACAAAGACTTTAAAACTGCCAGACGTTTACTGCTGGATTTTCCGGTAATGGAGATGTTGGGTCAGGAACTGGCAATTAAAAGTGCTTTAAATTATCGTCACCTCAGAAAAAGAGGGGTTACAATACGTAAAACAATAGATGTTATTATTGGTAGTTTCTGTATTTATAACAACTTTTCACTTCTACATGATGATAGGGATTTCGTCCCATTAGAAAAATATCTTAATTTAAAGACCGTGCAAATCTAATACTTTATGATTTTATCAAATCGTAAAACAATAATATTCGGTCTGGATGCGGCCCCACCTGAACTGGTTTTCGATAAGTGGATTGATTATCTGCCGAATATAAAACATCTTGTTTCAAATGGCATTTCCGGCAAACTGGAGAGCACTATACCCGCTATCACGTGTCCGGCATGGGCATCAATGGTCACCAGCACTAACCCCGGCAAGCTGGGAATCTATGGTTTCAGGAATAGAATCAATTATGATTATGAAGGTCTACATTTTGCGGATTCTAACACGGTTAAGGAAGAGACCATCTGGAACATACTTGCACGGCATGGTAAAAGACCAATCGTCATCGGCGTTCCACTGACATACCCTCTCAAACCTGTTCACAATGGATTAATGATAAGTTGCTTCCTTACACCGGACAAAAACCATCAGTATACCTGGCCTGACGGGTTAAAGCATGAGGTGGAAAGGGTTTCAGAAGGCTATATACTGGACGTAAAAGATTTTAGAGGAGTGGAAAAAGAGCAGGTTTTACATACGATCTATGAAATGACAAGAAAGAGGTTTAAACTTACCAGGCACTTCATACAAAACGAAGATTGGGATTTTCTCATGATGGTGGAGATGGGGACGGACAGGATACAACACGCCTTCTGGAGATTCTTCGACAACAGACATCCGGAATACCTTCCGGGTAATAAATATGAAAATGTTGTATTTGACTACTACAAATATGTAGATGAAGAAATTGGCCGTACTCTTGCATTACTGGACGATGACACCCTTATCTTAATAGTATCCGACCACGGCGCCATGTTGATGGAAGGGGGAATCTGCATAAACGAGTGGCTGATAAATAATGGGTATCTCAAACTGGTACATTATCCCGATGAAGTTACTCAGATCAGCAAACATCTGATTGACTGGGATAAAACCACGGTGTGGGGCGAGGGAGGTTACTACGGACGTCTATTCTTTAATGTAAAAGGCCGTGAGCCGAGAGGAGTAATCCCGAAACAGAATTATGAATTTTTCAGGAATGAATTAATAACTGCACTTGAAGATCAGCGAGATAAAACAGGCCAGAAAATAAACACCAGGGTCTTTAAACCTGAGGACATCTACACAGAATGCAGAAACATACCACCCGATTTGATTGTCTATTATGGAGATCTGGCCTGGAGGTCTATTGGCAGCGTTGGACACAATACTCTGTGGACGAATGAGAATGATACAGGCGCGGATGATGCAAACCACTCTCAACACGGAATATTTGTAATGAGTGGTGATAACGTATATCATTCTGAAAGGCGAGATGATTTGAAAATAATGGATGTAACACCTACTGTCCTGGACCGTATGGGAATCGATATTCCTTGGCAAATGGAAGGGAAGATTATTAAATAAGGAGCTGGAATACTCAAGGACTTTTCTCAAGTAACACGCTTGACATAACACTTTCGTATTTATAAAGTACTGTTTCTGATATATGATACCTTGTATTCGTTGCTGAATTGATGGAAGACTGGGAACTTTGCAGGAAAAAAGAACAACCAAAACCAATAGAACCATTGGAGTAAAAAATGATTTTACACGTAACGGATGCAAAATATGCGGGAGACTATCGAGTAGAAGTGGTCTTTAATGACGGGCGTAGAGGAGTAGCGGATTTATATGATGCACTTAAGGGACCTGTTTTCGAGCCTTTGAAAGATATTTCTAAATTTTCACAATTTAATGTAGACAAAGAGTTAGAAACCCTTGCTTGGCCTAATGGGGCAGATTTAGCTCCTGAATACATTTATTTTCAGGCGTTTAAAAATGAAAAAGAGTTACAGATAAAATTTAAAAAATGGGGATACATCGCATAACCATACGGTGCACTTGACACCGAGCAGAGGTAGGTAGTTCGGAAGGTTTTGGGTGATAAAAGTTCTAGGTATTTCAAGGGGTTCATTTGCTTTTTGCTCGGAACAGGTAACGTTATCATGAAAAAAATGACAAGTCAATCAAGAATAATTTATAAATGCAAAGATGAATTAATTGTAAAGTATCTTCATACGCAAGTACCGGAATACTTGTCATATGATTCAATGATAACGATTAAAGATAACGGTAAAGATCCAGTATCAATAAAATTGAAATTTAACGATATTTTACCGGAATGGGCGGAAATGCCTCCTGAAAAACATGAAATTAGTGCTCCAACAATATTGCAATTATACGAGAAGCTGAGTAGGTGGTTTAGGAAATATGGTTATACAATCTATGTGCGTTAGGATAACAAGCTTATAAAGACCGAACAAACAATATGAAACCCAAGGTTTACATTGAAACTACAATTCCGAGCTACTTAGCCGCAAGGCCAAGTAACGATATTCGTGCTATGGCAAATCAAAATGCTACAATCGAATGGTATGGACTATCTGCTTGCTCGGAATTGTACGCACATTGCAAATGCGGTAATGCGTCCGAAAGTTGAGGCAGTATGTCGCGGTCATGGCTATGAGCCGCCAACTATTTGTACACCACAAGAACTTATGGAGGGTTAATTCTTATGTGGCAAGATCCAATAGTCAAAGAAACTAGAGAACTTAGAAAGAAATACGCTGAGCAATTTAAAAATGATTCAGATGTTATTTTTGAAGATACTCGTAAACGTCAGGAAAAATCCGGGAGAAAGCGTTTTTCCTTTCCAGCACGCAAACCGAAATTCAAACGGACAAAATTAGGCACAGATACTATTTCACACGGCAATCAGTCCGGTTAATTGGTCGGCGAACCTGTTGTTCATTTCGCATCCCCATTTTCCCAAGATACTTAAGCCGTTTCCTCAAGTAACATGCTTGACATACTACTTTTCTATTTATAAAGTACAATTCTGATATATATGGTACCTTGTATTCATTGCTAAATTGAATAATATCACAATAGTGAGGATATACAGAGCTTTATAATTATTTGTTCCTTTTATGAAACTAGAAAATAAAAAATTTGGTCTTGATATCTTAATGGTATTTATTGTTGCCAGTTCAATTGTAATATCAATTAGAAGTTGTAAAACATCAGAAGATGCTGTAAAAACCGCAAAGAATGCAATCAAAGTTTCAGAAAATAGTAATAGAATAGCTAACGAGGCCCTTGGAATATCAAAATATCAATTTATTCAGGTCAATCGTCCTTATATAAATATCTCGCCGAAAAAGAATGAGAATGGACAGTTTTGGAAAGTAATTCAGAAAGGCAAAGTAGTAGAAACATACTTGCAATATGAAATAAAGAATGTTGGCAATGTTGCTGCAAAAAACGTAAGATTACCCGATAAATTAACAGTGTTGCCCGGAATAAATCTAAAAGAAGGAGCTCCTATCACATTTCAAAAGCATGGAAAATATACACTAGGCCCAGGAGAAAATTACATTGAGGCAGCTCGAATTTCAATTAGCTGGGATAGTATAGAAGACGCAAGAAAGTGTCAAGAAGAACTTGTTTCTGATAAAGACGAGGGGATTCTCTTACAACTCTTAGTTGATTATACAAATGAACTAGATGAATCGCAAAAATACAGGACTATCATGATGACTAGAATTCACAATGATACGGCACTGCTACTGAAGTCCGAAATGCTTCTTATTACTGAAGACGAAGCACTAAAAAACACAACAAAGCCATGAAGGCGGACGGGCTATCTCTTGCGATTTCGAAATGTATAGTTTAATGCTGAATTTTATAAGAAATTAGTTACTCATCAGCTCGTACCCACCTGCGGCTTATGACAGATATTAAGTGCGAAATAAAATCACAGCAAATATTATTTTGAAGCGGGTTCGTCAGACAGGCAACGGAGAAATAGAAGAAGATATGGCTAAAATGACTTCTAAAAAAAAGATAGAACAATACGAGCACACAGATAAAGAACGAACCAATAACCCTCACGTAGGTTTAGTGACTCCCAGTTCTGATCCCGATACAGGAGCAAAGAAAACCTACAAGTATGATCCGCATCTTGATCCGCAATTGCAATGGGCAGGAAAAGCGGAACACACCAGTTTTGACGTACCGACAGTAGGTTTACACGTACACGAACGCATCGACCTACACCGAATTATTGAAACCGTAAAAATGTCCCCCGCTGGCGGGGGTGTAGGGGGTGGACGGCAGATGAGTCTGTTTGCCGAACAGAAACCCCTGCGCGAAGCCATTGACTTTTACAAACACAAAGAGGGCTGGACAAATAGACTGATAGCCTGCTGGTGATGAACTCTTTATACAAATTAGCTCACTCTAACGAAGGTGTTGGCAGTGGTTTTGAATACAAAACCGTTCCACACATCACCCTGAAAAGCATTGCCAACAATGAACCTCCGGCAACTGAGACGCTCTATGACCGGCCTTTTATTGATAAGAAAAAGGCCCGTGTCACCGGCCCTTTTACCGTTGAAGCGGTGCCGGCGCCGGTGGTAAAATCGTTTGAAGAGTTCCACCCCCTTAGTCCCCCGCCAGCGGGGGATACCAATGTCCCTCTCATAGCGGGGGATTCAGGGGGAGGAGCCAAAACTGGTATTGGTGGTTTTTGGGCCGGAACATGCGCCACTGGAACAACGCATGGTAGAAAATGTCTGGCAGGAGGCACGGGCCTTAAAGCTGGACATGCTCCTGTTCTGCGCCTTTCAGTTTGACGAAGAAGTGACGAAGGATATTGACGAATTGACGCCCGGGGAATTGAATCCTTAAGAGTGATTACACTATAAGAGAAAAATTAGCCGGTGACAGTTTGTCACCGGCTGAAATTGGAGAAAAAGTTAAGTATGACAACTAATCAGGAAAACGCTATTGCCATATTTGAAGGGTTTAAAATCCGCAGGCATTTTGATGAAGAAAATGAGGTTTGGTATTTTTCTGTCATTGATGTTGTCGGCGCATTGACGGACAGTGCGAATCCGCGCGATTATTGGTTTAAAATGAAGATTCGTGTCAAAACAGATGATGGGCTTGAACTGTCGACAATTTGTCGACAGTTGAAAATGAAGGCCCCAGATGGCAAAATGCGGACAACTGACTGCGCCGATGTGCAAGGTCTTCTGAGAATCATTCAGTCCATCCCATCGCCCAAAGCTGAGCCCTTCAAGCAGTGGCTGGCAAAGGTCGGGTATGAACGTATCCAGGACATGAGTGATCCGGCACGTTCGTTGGATCGCGCCCGTGAATCATTGATGACTGGGGAATTGAAAGTTTAAGAGTAATAAACATGCAACCCTTATATCCCCCGCTGGCGGGGGTGTCCGCAGGACGGGGGTGGAAAAAAGAAGAATGAACGCAGATAAATCCAACAACTACGCATACAACAAAAAATTACAGCCTTTTGCTAATGCGCTTCGCAAGCGCATGACCAAATCTGAAGCGTGTATCTGGAAGTATGCGTTAAAAGCCGGGAAAATGAAAGGCTACCAATTCCGCAGACAGAGGCCTGTGTTGAATTATATTGCTGACTTTATGTGTAAGGAATTGAAATTAATCATTGAGTTGGATGGAATCACACATCAATGGGAAGAGACATCTGTAAAAGATGAAAAGAGGACGAAAGATTTAGAATCATCAGGTTTTAAGGTAATACACTTTACAGACAGTGAAGTATTAAATAATATGGAGGGAGTTATCTGGCGAATTGAACAAGTGATAGAGGATCTAGAAAGCTCCACCCCCTTAATCCCCCGCCAGCGAGGGACACAACGTGGCACAGGGAGAAAGCCTTGAGTTACAAAATGTCGGTCTACAGCAAAATGCAAAAGTGAACAAAAAGTAATGACAAAGAATATTGACAAACTCATCATTAACACCCCGCATGAAGAACCAAAACATTATTGGTTCTATGACAGGGAAAACAGAGATTTTCAGATAAGAGATGGCAGACGGCCCGCGGGTTATGTCATGGCAACTTCCAATTCCAAAGCTTTCGACGACCCCGGCATTTCAAACGAATGGGAAGGCAATAACTTATTATGAAAGATTTCCTCTGGGCACTGAATTTTTTGACAACTATTCCTGCCGGTAAAAGATGGTGTGAAAGACAACCAAAGGTAGAGAATGTGGTATTCTGGTTTCCCGTAATCGGTTTGTTGATAGGGTTTATGCTGACATTTGTATATATCCCTGCAACTCGATTCTTTCCACATCTGGTTGCCGATGCCATCATTCTGATAATCTATATTATTATGACAGGTGGGTTTCACCTTGATGGCTTCGCTGACACTTGCGATGGTATATTTGGGGGTAATACCAAGGGGAAAAGACTCGATATAATGCGGGACAGCCAGATTGGGAGTTATGGCGCATTATGTCTTATCTGTACTGTTGGGCTGAAATATGCATGCCTCGTTTCCATTGATCCAAAAACGTTAGCCGGGCTGTCCGTTATCTCTGACTACAAAGTAGTAAATGACTTGAATCCTGTATATCTTTACGCTTGTGAGAGGGGCAAAGTTATTCTCTTTATGTGTGCCATTGGCCGCTGGTCTCAAGTCTTGGGGGCCGGGTTATCAAACTATGCACGAGACGAAGGAGGCACAGGAAAAATAATTATTGATAACGTCAAAATAAGACATGCTCTATTCTCTTCATTCATACCGGGAATACTTATATTTTTGTTTTGTGGAATTAAAGGAATTCTTATATTCTTCATAGTATTCATTGCTGTTATTCTTTTCGTTTCATATATGAAAAAGAAAATCGGTGGAATGACGGGAGACACCCTGGGTGCTTTAAACGAAATAAGTGAATTGACCGTATTACTTTCTTTCTTAGTTATTCAATGCCAGAACTAACACTCATAATCGGTGGTACAAGAAGTGGTAAGTCCGCGTTTGCAACAGAGCGTGCAAAAGAGCACAAGCACGTTTGTTATATTGCAACTGCAGATTCCGCACACTCCTTACAGTTTGATGACGGTGAGATGCTGGAAAGAATACAAAAACACCGGGAGAACAGGCCTGCAGAGTGGGAAACGGTAGAAGCGCCCTTAGAGCTAGATAAGGCTGTTTCAAATCTTAATGGGATCTTCGATGTTGTATTAATCGATTGTATTACCATTTATGTGACAAATATGCTTCTTGGCAGTCATAAAGAAGAGGGAGATGAGCATATAATCGATGCAATAAACAAATTGTGTAGTGTTTGTAAGAATGCTCCTTTTCATGTTATAATGGTAACCAATGAGGTTGGTTACGGGGTTGTACCGGATAATGCACTATCGAGACGATTTCGTGATATCGCAGGCTATACGAACCAGATTATTGCCAGAGCAGCAGACAATGTATATCTTGTTACTGCAGGAATTGAAAGCAAGACTAAATAATTATTTTTTTTGGAAGGAGTTAGAATGAAATTTTTTATTGATACAGCAGATGTAAATGAGATTAAAGAAGCTGAGAGTCTTGGTATCCTGGATGGTGTTACAACCAACCCGACACTGATATCAAAAACCGGACGGCCTTTTAGGGAAACGATTGAGGAGATATGTACAATCGTAAAAGGTCCGGTAAGCGCCGAAGTAGTCAGTACCGAAACCGAAGCCATCATTAAAGAGGGAAGGGATTTGGCAAAAATAGCTGATAACATTGTCGTAAAAGTCCCTCTTATTAAAGACGGCCTTAAGGCGGTGAAGGTTCTTATTTCAGAAGGAATAAAGGTGAATGTGACCCTCTGTTTTTCATCAAATCAGGCCCTTCTTGCCGCAAAGGTGGGTGCTACCTATATTAGCCCGTTTGTTGGCAGGCTTGACGATAAAGGACATACGGGGATGGAAGTGGTTGATGAGATTCGTACTATTTATGATAATTATGATTTTGATACGGAGATAATTGTCGCCAGTGTCAGAACACCATTACATGTTAGAGATGCCGCGCTCATGGGCGCTGATATTGCGACAATACCACTTGAAGTATTTAACAAAATTGTGCAGCATCCATTGACAGACGCAGGGCTGAAGAGTTTCCTGGCGGATTGGGAAAAAGTGCCCAAATAAGCTGAGTTTAACCCATAATTGGTGGATTCGCCTCGCTTAATCTACCCTACGTGAACTGGAAATTTACGAAGTTGTAGGGTGGATCAAGTGAAGCGAATCCACTTTATGTTTTATTCATCAGAAGTGAGTTTACGAACAAAGGTATGGAACTCTCCATCGTCCTCATCTATTTTCAGTAACTCATTTCCTGTCTTTTCACACCACGCTTTAATGTCACTCTTTATTCCATCATCAGTTGAAATAATTTCCAGGATTTGCCCAGTCTTCAACTCTTTTATTTTCTTGGATGCCTTAAATACAGGCATTGGGCAGAGTAACCCGTAGCAATCCAGCGTAAAATCAGACTCCATAATTTAAAAATCCTTTCCTTCCGAAAGAAATAACCCAGGTTTCAATTTGTAATCGTTTCTGGCATTTTGGAAAAAGACCCAAGATCGCCGACAGGCAATCTTGACAATAATTCTTTTCAAAGAGATAAAGAAAAAAATTTGAAGCTACAACTTGGTTAAAACCTTCTGTGTGGACTATATATTTTTTTGTAGAAAATGTAAAACAAATTGTGTAAGTTCTACATAAATCACAAATACAACAATAACTTGGAGTTGGAGACATTATGAATATACTGGCCATAGGGGCCCACCCGGATGATATTGAATTCGGATGTGGCGGCACTTTATTGAAGTACAGTGAGAAGGGTCACAAAGTATATATGCTTGTCCTGTCAAAAGGAGACAAAGGCGGTGATCCTGTAATGAGACATAAAGAGCAGGAAGATTCAGCCAGGATATTAGGAGTAGAAAAATTATATTTTGGTAACTATAGAGACACAGAGATTGTACAGAGCCAGAAACTTATAACTGAAATAGAGGGTTTTCTGAAAGACATAAAACCCGGCTTTATTTTTGTTAATTATTTTGATGATACTCATCAAGATCATAGGAACCTTGCCGCTTCTACTATATCTGCAACAAGGTATATTCATAACGTACTCTTTTTCGAAGGGCCAACGACACAAAATTTCACTCCCAATGTGTTTGTAGATATTACAAGTATCCTTGATAAAAAGTTTAAGTGCCTGGAAGCGCATGTTTCCCAGGTTTCAAGGACTAATATTGAAGGTCTATCGATCATTGAAGCTGCTAAATCTGCGGCCCATTTCAGAGGTATTCAGGGGCGGGTGAATTACGCTGAGGCATTTAACTCTTTACGCTTATTCATAAATATTTAATGGTTTAAAATTCTGTGATACCTCATTCGAAACCCACATTAGATGAAAGCGATCTGTTTTCGGTATCTGAGGTGATTCGTTCAGGACGAATTGCCCAGGGAGAAGCGGTAGAGACATTTGAGAAAAAGGTTGCAAAATTTATCGGTGTTGATGGCGCCGTGTCAACAAACACGGGAACATCTGCGCTACATCTAGCTCTTCTCGCTTTAGAAATAAAAGAAGGCGACTACGTGGCTATACCAAGTTTTGTGTGTACCGCCCTGCTAAACGCGGTAAAGTACGTTGGCGCACAACCAACCTTGGTGGATATTGACCCTGAAACGTACAACATAGATGTTAGCGATCTGAAGAAAAGAATAAGAAAATCTACAAAGGCAATAATTTTGCCACATCAGTTTGGCTTACCTGCAGATCTAGATGAGATCACGTCACTTGGAATACCGGTTATTGAAGATTGTGCGCAGGCGATCGGGGCTGTTTATAAAGGGAAAAAAGCCGGTAGTATCGGCAGGCTCTCCTGTTTCTCGTTTTACGCAACTAAAGTCCTTTCTACAGGGGAGGGCGGGATGGTGGTTTCAGATTCAAAAAATTTACTGAAAAAGATTAGAGATTTAAGAGATTATGATAATAAGAAAGACTATTCAATTCGTTATAACTACAAGATGACCGATATCCAGGCGGCAATGGGAATATCGCAGCTTAAGAAGTTGGACTCTTTTTTACTGAAAAGAGTGAAGATTGCCAAACGATATTCTTCAGAATTACAGGAACTTTGTGATGTTCCTGCAATTAGTTATAAAGATAGGAAACATATTTTTTTTCGTTTCATTATTCAAATACATGGAAGTGTTTCAAAGGCTATTAAGTTTTTTTCCGAGAAAAACGTAACTTGCATGCGGCCTGTTTTTAAGCCGATACATAAATACCTTCAAATTAACGGGTTCCCAAATACTGATACGGTCTGGAACAAGACTATTTCTATCCCGATATATCCATCTTTAACAGATAAAGAGATCTGTAAAATACTGGATGTTTTAACGCAATACTTGAAAAGGAAGGTTTAAGTTGAAAAGTACACTTGTTGATTCCAAAATCAAAAAATATATTCCACGTAAACATTATATTGTAACTTTATTCATATTTGCCCTTTTTATATTGCCGGGGGTGAGGAGTTGGTTTTTCTATCATAAGTTTTGCTGGCTGTATGTATTATCATTTTCATTCCTGGTTAGCTATTTATGTGTTCCGATAATTAGAAAAATAGCCTCAAAGTTAAATATTGTCGACACTCCTGATAGGAGAAAGATACACGATGGCTCTATTCCTCTTCTGGGAGGGGTTGCCGTGTACGTAGCATTTGCAGGTGCAATTATTTATAATAATGCTTATTCCGTGGAATTAAAAGGAGTCGCCGTTGGCGCTACTATAATATTTATTGTCGGGCTTATTGATGACATTATGTGCCTTCGTGCGAGATTAAAACTGCTTGTTCAAGCCATAGCAGTGGCAATTATGATCTATTACGGGGTAGTTGCAGATTTTTTGCCGAACGTATGGTGGGGTTACATCCTGGAGGTTATCATTACGTTTGTATGGATGCTTGGCATAACTAATTCACTAAACTTCTTTGATGGGATGGACGGTCTCGCTACCGGCCTTACTGTAATATGTTCTGTGTTCTTGAGTATTCTTGCTGTGTACACACATCAACATTTTTTGATGATTCTCTCTGTCGCACTAGCAGGTAGCTGTTTAGGTTTTCTTCCGTTTAATTTTAGGTACAATAAACCCGCTGCGATTTTTCTTGGTGATGCGGGGAGTACTTTTATGGGATTCATATTAGCGGGTATGATCATTGTGGGAGACTGGGGTTCCAAGGCACCTATAAAGGCCTACGCGATGCCAATACTTATAATGGGTATATTTATCTTTGATATGACCTATACAACAGTTTCCAGAATTGCATCTAAAAAGGTCACAAATATTAAAGAATGGTTGGAATTCACAGGTAAGGATCATCTTCATCATAGACTTGCCTCTCTTGGATTGAGTACTAAACAGACAGTTCTCTTTATCTATTTCCTTTCTGCATCGCTGGGTATAAGTGCGCTGGTATTGAAAAACGGAACTGTAATTGATGCCTTGTTGCTTCTGACGCAAGCGTCCCTTCTTTACATAATTGTCGTTATATTGATGCAAAGAGGTAAATTAAAAAACAGAAGGAAAGAAGATAAAATAGAACAGTTGGAATAACCGGAAGAAAACCGTAAGTGTTTCAAAGTGATTTGCTATAATTTGAAGATGGAGCAATATATTTTTCTCAATGACATGGCAACTGCCGACGTAGCAATCGAATCTCGTGGAGATACTCTGGAAGAATTGTTCACCGCATCTGCAATGGCAACTTTTGAAGTAATGGTAGATACCAGTGGTATTCAATCTAAAACCAGGAAAACCCTGTACCTGGAGGATCCGGAAATAGATGGATTGCTGTTTGACTGGCTTGCCGAGATAATATACTTAAAAGATTCAGAATTTATGCTATTCGGTAAATATGATATCAAAATAACAAAAAACAAGAACTACAAACTTTGTGCGGAAATATTTGGTGAAGAAATTGATCCATCCAAACACGATCTCAGGTGCGATGTAAAGGCAATAACTTTCCACCTGTTCGAGGTGTATGAAAAGGACGGAAAATGGATATCAAGATTTGTCTTGGATGTATGAGGGGTGGGATTGAAGGATTGTGGGACTGAGGGATTGAGGGATTGAGGGATTGAGGGATTGTGGGATTGAGGGATTGAGGGACTGAGGGATTGAGGGACTGAGGGATTGAGGGACTGAGGGATTGAGGGATTGAGGGATTGTGGGATTGTGGGATTGTGGGATTGAGGGATTGTGGGATTGAGGGATTCGGGAATCTTTTTTTTCCTCTCCCCGCTGGGGAGAGGGGGTATGAAAAGCAAAAATGGAAACAGAAATGAAAATTAATAAAATTTCAGACTGTTTATGGGAGATCCCGCAAACGGAAAAAGAAGGTATGCTCGTTCCGGCAAGAATATACGCAAGCGATACTCTTCTTGAGAATATGGATAAAGGTGTTTTTGAGCAGATTACAAATGTTGCTTGTCTGCCAGGTATTCAAAAGTATGCACTCTGTATGCCTGATGGTCACTGGGGATATGGGTTTCCTATTGGTGGTGTGGCTGCTTTTGACACCAAAGATGGTATTATCTCTCCTGGGGGAATAGGTTTTGATATAAATTGCGGAATGAGATTGATTACTACAAACTTAAAAGTAAATGAAGTAAAGCCGCGGATCCGTGAACTTGTCAATGAACTGTTCCGGGTTGTTCCGGCAGGAGTGGGTGCCAAGAGCCCACTGAAGGTTACAGTCTCACAGCTTAAAGATATAATGGAAAGAGGGGCTGACTGGTGTATAGAAAATGGTTATGGCCTGCCTCGCGATCGTGAAAAGATAGAAGAGTGTGGGCACCTCCTTGGTGCAGATCCGTCAAAGGTGAGTGAAAAGGCCATATCAAGAGGAATGAATCAGCTAGGTACTCTTGGCTCCGGAAACCATTATCTGGAGATCCAAATGGTGACAATAGATGATGACTTTGACGAAAAAATCGCGAATGTATTTGGAATTAGAGAACAAAATCAGATAGTCATTATGGTACATTGCGGGTCTAGAGGTTTTGGCCATCAAATCGCAACAGATTACCTGCGGATCTTCGATAAAGCAATGAAGAAAAATGGTATGGCCGTAAGAGACAGAGAACTTACCTATGCACCTTTTAAATCCCCCGAAGGTTCAGATTATTACAAGGCAATGTTGTGTGCCGCAAACAGCGCATTTGCAAACAGGCAGTTAATTACTCACAGGATAAGAGAAAGCTTCTCAAAGGTTTTTGATACTGATGCTGAAAAACTCGGGATAGAGATAGTGTATGACGTGGCCCACAATATTGCAAAGGTGGAGAGATATAAAATAGACGGTAAAGAGAAAGAGCTCTTAGTCCACAGAAAAGGATCCACAAGATCCTTTGGCCCAGGCAGGAAGGAGCTTCCTGAAATCTACAGAAATGTTGGACAACCTGTTATTGTTGGTGGTTCAATGCAAACCGCTTCTTATCTACTGGCAGGTACTGAAAAAGCGATGGATGACACATTTGGTTCAACAATGCATGGTGCCGGCAGGACTATGTCGAGAAGTGCCGCTAAAAAGAGAGTAAGGGCTGATCAACTTTTGAAGACTATGGCCAAAGATGGCATTCATGTTAAAACCGCGTCAATGTCCGGTCTGGCAGAAGAAGCTGGTATTGCCTATAAAGATATATCAGAGGTTGTTAACACCATGGACAAGTTAGGTATAATAAAAAAAGTTGCAAAGCTGAAGCCAATCGGGAATATTAAAGGATAGTGCCGCGTCTCATGATTTATCTTTAAACAGTGAGACCCTTTCCATAATCTTCTTAAGTATATTACTCCGGAAAAGGGCTTATTACTATTGAGAATAATGGTATGGTTGCTTATAGTGGATGCAAAGGAGTGATTTTATTAATAAACTGTCTGTAAGGGAAATTCTTGCCGGGGCATGCAGTGCCTTTCTGAAGAACCTGGCTATGTTTGACTATATGTGATTTAGGGATGTTATACCTTTTAGAGAAGTAAGAGGCCAGGCTTATGAGAGACTTGACTTGGCTGGCTGTCGGCTTGTTGTCCTCTTCAAAATTTCCAACAAGGCAGATGCCAATAGAAATTTGATTAAGATCCATATTGGCGGTATGCGCACCATGAATCTGTTTTTTCCATCTATTGCCTACTTCTATCTCACCATTGTCAGAGCCGTTACCGTTACCGATGACAAAATGGTATGCTAGCCCATGTGACCACTTTCTTTCTTCTCTATGATATCTATCAAAGCTTTCTGCATTTCCTTCATCAGTAGCACTATGATGTAATACTATATATTGCCATCTGTTTTCTTCTACGCCGACGTCTACTCTGCACAACTCCTCTATGTCAATGGTAATTGTGATCCTCTTTTTAACGCTGATAAATGGCAAATAAATAAAAAGCCCCGTTGCGACTATAAATATAGCAATTGAAAATATTATGACATGCCGTTCAACTATCTTCATAGTATTATTTTGGTTAAGGAAGGCATAGAGAAATAATATTATTTTCTTTCAAGGTATGAGTGCGTTAAAAGGTTAATGCTTACGCACTCTGACTCTAAAGAGAAACCGTCTTTTATAAAAATATTGGATAAGTAAATCAAGGAAAATATGCATGTATACCGATGCTTATCTTGACACCCTATTGTAATTGTGATACTATTTTTCAATAGTACAATAATTCAAAACATTTGTAAGGGCTTTTATTATAATGGCTTATGGTAATTTCGCCGAAGTAGTCTTGGGTATCCCTCTCAATAAAAGATTTCACTACAACATCCCACTCTCTTTTGTAAACCAGGTAGCAATTGGTAAAAGGGTTAAGGTGCTTTTCGGAAGGAGATTGGTTGTGGGGTATTGTGTTGGGTTAATCAATATATCAGACGTAAAGGCGCTAAAGGACATAATAAACGTAATCGACACAACTCCTATCTTGAATTCCAAAATGTTAAGAGTTGCGGAATGGATGGCTAATTTCTATTTTTGTGGATTGGGCGAAGCCTTGGAGTCATTTTTGCCTTCTGTGGTAAGGAAGGGTATTAAAACCAAGACAATAAACGTTATAAGATTATGTAAAGATGGAGTTTCTGTAAAAGAGATGATTTCTACAATCAAAAAGAAAGCACCCCAACAGGCAAAAATTCTGGAGGTTCTTGCTGAAGTGGGAGAGATAACATTTCCGGAGTTAGCAAGTATCAGCAAATGTAAGATGGATAGCGTTAACAGGCTTCGAGATCGAGGATTTATTACCCTTGATAAAAGAGAAATCAGTGACACCCTCTTTGCAGGAAAGCACTTTGAGAAAACAGATCATTTCTCATCAACTAAAGAGCAGGAAGTTGCAATCAGGCTCATTAAGAGAAAAGTAAGAGAAAGAAAACATAGTGTCGTTTTGCTGAAAGGTGTTACAGGAAGCGGCAAGACAGAGGTCTATCTTCAGGCAATTTCAGAAGTAATTACTTTGGGAATGAAGGCCATTGTTCTCGTTCCGGAAATATCACTTACACCACAAACTATTGAAAGGTTCAAATCCCGCTTTGATAGAGTGGCAGTTTTACATAGCAGTTTGACGGAGAGGCAAAGAAGTGATCAATGGTGGGATATTAAGAATGGCAATGCGGACGTTGTTGTTGGCGCCCGTTCGGCTATATTTGCCCCTTTAGAAGATGTGGGACTTATAGTAATTGACGAAGAACATGAGAATACGTTCAAGCAGGACACATCTCCACGTTATAATGCTCGCGATGTGAGTGTTGTCAGGGCAGCGTATGAAGATGCTGTGGTTGTACTTGGTTCTGCGACACCTTCTCTTGAAAGTTTTTATAACACAGATATTGGCAAGTATGAATGTGTAACTTTGAAGAATAGGGTTGGACACAAACCTCTTCCCAGAGTGGAAGTCATTGATATGCGACGAGAGATATTCGGGGGTAAAGTGCAGAAACCGATATCAGATTATCTTGAACTTAGCATGAAGAAATGCCTTTCTAAAAAAGAGCAGGTGCTGTTACTTTTAAACAGACGTGGATTTTCACCTTTTATAAGTTGTAGAAGATGTGGATTTGTATTAAAATGCAGGAGATGTGACATATCTCTTACTTATCATAAAAAAAAAGATGCGGTAATATGTCATTATTGCTTTTCGGAAGAACCGGTTCCCGGAAAATGTCCGGATTGCTGTTCTCCAAGTATCCGTTTTACGGGTTTTGGTACGGAGAGAATGGAGGAACTGATCAGGAGCAGGTTCCCTCAATACAATCTTTTGCGGATGGATGGCGATACAATGAGGGGGCGGGACTCTCACGAAAAGGCATTAAGTGCTTTTCGTCGTGGTGAAATAGATATCCTTTTAGGTACTCAAATGATAGCAAAAGGCCTCGACTTTCCGAACGTTACATTGGTTGGAGTGCTTTCTGCGGATACGATTGTTAATCTACCTGATTTTCGGGCAAGTGAGAAGACATTTCAACTGCTTTGTCAGGTTGCGGGAAGAACAGGACGAGGAGCAAAAGGAGGAAAGGTTGTTGTTCAAACCTATAATCCTGAGCACTACAGTATTACGTTTGCAGCTTTACATGACTATGATGGATTTGCCAAAAAAGAACTTGAATATAGAAAGCAACTTTATTATCCTCCATATGGAAGATTGGCTAGAGTTGTCCTGCGCGGAAAGAATGATCAGGATGTTAAAGAGAAGGCCTCGGATATTGCAGAAAAGTTAATGAATGCAATAAAGTTGTCAGAAGGTTTGCTTCTGGCTGGTTTGCGCAAAGACAAAGTTGGAGTTTTAGGCCCCGCACCAGCGCCGATTGTCAAGATTAAAGATAACTATAGATGGCACTTAATAGTAAAGGCGGATAGTTTTAAAAACCTGCATACAATTTTAAAAAATATAGAAAACGAGAATAGAAATTCAAAAAAGGTCCAGATGATGATAGATGTGGATCCTTACATGTTATTATAGGTGAAAAAAATGCCAGAAAATGGGTTTAGCGCAGAAGAGTTCTTCGGTGACGGTGGGGGTATGACGTATAGTGATTTCATCCTGCTGCCAGGTCATATAGGTTTTGCTGTAGAAGATGTTGATCTGGAAACAAATCTTACAAAAAATCTGAAAATAAAGAGACCGATTATCAGTTCTCCGATGGATACGGTGACGGAGTCAAAAATGGCCATCTATCTGGCCCTATTGGGCGGAATTGGAATAGTACATTACAACAACACAATTGAGGAACAGGCCAGGGAGATCAGACTGGTAAAGAGATTTGAAAACGGTTTCATTACTGATCCCGTAACACTCAGCCCAGAAAATACTATTTCAGATGTAGATAATATTAAAAAGGCATATGGATTTTCCGGTATACCAATAACTGAAGACGGGACGTTAAAAACTAAATTAATAGGTATCGTTACGCGAAGAGATATAGATTTCGAAGTAGATAAAACAAAAGCACTGCGTGAGGTTATGGTTGACCGGGTGATTACGGCGACTGCCGGTATTTCTCTCGCGGAAGGGAATAAAATACTTAAGGATTCAAAAAAAGGCAAGCTACCTTTAGTGGATAAAGACGGCCGTTTAGTATCCTTAATGAGTAGGTCAGATTTATTAAAAAATAAGGATTTTCCTTTAGCTTCAAAGAATAAAGAAAAACAGTTATTGGTAGGAGCAGCAATTTCAACACGAGATGAAGACAAGGAAAGACTAAAAGAGTTAGTGGACGCCGGGGTGGATGTGATTGTGATTGATGCTTCTCAAGGCGATTCAATTTACCAGCACCATATGATAGAGTATATCAAGAAAAATTATCCGGAAGTAGATATTATCGGTGGGAATGTTGTTACGGCTAAACAATGTAAATCACTTATTGATAAGGGTGTAGACGCCCTTCGTATAGGTATGGGGGCAGGTTCTATCTGCATTACACAGGATACCATGGCGGTCGGAAGGGCCCAGGGATCTGCGGTTTACCACTGTGCAAAGTTTGCGAGAGAGTACGCAGGAATACCGGTAATTGCGGACGGAGGAGTTGCTAACATAGGGTATATAGTCAAGGCACTCTCATTAGGGGCAAGTAACGTAATGCTTGGCGCTTTGCTTGCCGGTACGAATGAGGCCCCGGGTGACTATTATTATGAAGGTGGTATCAGGTTAAAAAAATATAGAGGCATGGCATCTTTGGAGGCAATGGACAAGGGTGGTGACAAGAGATATTATTCAAGTGATGATAAGATTAAAATTGCTCAGGGAGTGTCTGGTACGGTAGTGGATAAAGGCCCAGTCGCTCATTTTGGTGAGTATATCATTAAAAGCTTATTGCATGCAATGCAAACTATTGGTTACAAGACAATAAAAGATTTGCATAACGGTATTTATGATGGCACACTTGCTTTTGAAGCCAGGTCACCTTCTGCTCAGGGGGAAGGGTCGGTTCATGATTTACACTCCTATACCGCGCCTGAAGCGGCGTTGTTTTATCCTCGCGATAGAAAAAGAGGATAGTTTTTAAGGTGCAGAGTGGATTTCCATCTGGCAGAAATGCCAAATGTGTCATAGGGAGAAGAGAAATAAATTCCTAAATCCATAACAATTATACAGTACAAATTTATAAAATAATTTCAACTTGTGGTTTATAGGGTAAACGTTGTCATGATAAAAACGATACGATCCTGCCATTTTCTGATCCTTATCGCTACTATTTTTGCTTTTTCCGGTTGCGTGACCAGATCATTAACCGTTAATACAAATCCAAGCAATGCTTTGGTCTACATTGATAATAAGCTTATTGGAGAAAGTCCTGTGACGGTACCATTTACATTTTATGGTACTAGGAAAATAATGATAGAGAAAAAAGATGAGGATGGAAAGCTTACCCATGAGCGAACAATAGCTTTTGAAAAAATAGAGGCGCCTGTTTATGAAGTATTTCCTCTGGATTTTTTCTCAGAATTGTTGTGGCCAGGCAAGCTTAAAGATGATCAGATTTTAAGCTATAGTTTAGTAAAATTAGAGCCGTTGTCAATTAAGGAGCGACAGGAAAAGGTACTAATAAATGCAGCAGAATTGAGGCAAAGGGTCAACGCACCGGAGTTTTAGACATCGTTCTAAATAAATTTGCAATAGTGGTAATTCTGACATCTGGTTGAAGTTGCTTATCAATTCTTGTTTCAACAAAATTACCTTCCTTCCATATAAATACCATCTTTCCGTTTTTGTAAATAAGGCCATTTAAGTTTTTGTATGAAAATGACATTAATCACCACAATAATTTTTTCTCTCTTATTTCTCTGTTTTAGCCAGATTTTAAATGCCAGCGAAGGTGACAGGAATAGATGGAACAAGCGTTATGATACCGGTAATTATATATACGGTAGAGATCCGTTAACATTTCTGAATGAGAAACTGGATATTCTGGTCAGAGGCAAGGCCCTGGTTCTGGCTATGGGAGAAGGGAGAAATGCGGTATTTCTTGCTAAGAACGGATTTGACGTAGACGGTTGTGATATTTCTGATAAAGCTATAGAGAAAGCCAAACTGTTCGCCCTGCAAAGCGGTGTGACACTGAATGCATTTATAGCTGATCTGGAGGAATATAAAATACCATCTGATAAGTATGATCTCATTACCTGCTTTTACTACACACAGAAATCTCTCATACCCCAGATCAAGGAAGGCTTGAGGACGGGAGGTTTGGTCATGTTTGAGACATACTCCATAGACCAGTTGAAGTATGGAAAAGATGCGCCAGGGCCCAAAAACCCTGCCTATCTGTTAAAACACAACGAACTTCTCGATGCCTTCAGGGATTTCCGTATCCTTTATTATAGGGAGTGTGAAATAGCAGAGAACAAATCAGTGGTGAGCTTGATTGCGCAGAAGAAGTAAAGACCTATATCGAGGAGATAAATGTACCAATCTCCTCCTCAGCCTTTATCACACAAACAATGTATTTATCTTTTTGCAAGGAGGAATTAATATGGAAACATTGAAGTCGGAAGCAATTAACGCAATTTCCAAATTACCGGAATCGGCTGATATTGATGACATTATTGGATTTTCATGAAATGGGCAGAATAGTTCCGGAAATTGGAGATCCAAACATACGAGAATTGATAGTTTATTCATATCGTCTAATCTATGAAGTGTCTTCAAGTCGTATAGAAATGCTTGCAGTCATTCATTGCAAACAAGGTTTTACAGGTGATTTTGAGGAATTGAGGGAACCGTAAAGTAATAATTAAAAACAAATGATGATGCACCACTAACCTATGTCCATGATATTGATTATCTTATGACATGGAATTGCTGCCATATAGACAATGCTAAAACTAAACCAATTATTCGGTCTGTGATTATTTCAAATGGTTATTTTTGTCCTGAAATTTGTACTCCTCAGGAACTCATGGGAGGTGGATTGGATGAAGAATGAAATATTGGAAGAACTTTGGAAAGTAAAAGATCAGCTGGCTGAGGATTGTGGTTATGACATTGAAAAATTAGTTAAAGGATTACGTGCAAAAGAAAAAACTAAAGGCAATATTGTGGATCTGACACTGCGGGCCAAGATTGCAACAAAGATGAAGGAATAAAATGGAGAGATTATAGAAGAATATCCAGATGACAAATATTCGCCTAGTTGTCTAGTGTACGGGAAAACTAAAAACGGAAGAGATTTACATGTTCAATTATCTCTTCCGCCATCAATTACAATTATTACTACATACGATCCTGATCCGGATGAATGAATGAATGGATTGATTGATTGTAAAATAAGGAGGTAATTATTATGAAGTGTATCTTTTGTGGTGGTTCAACAGGAAAAAAGGACGTAATATTTCATTATGAAGATGATCATAAATATCTTTTTGTAGAGAATGTTCCTGCTGAGGTATGTAACTCATGTGGGGGGAAAACATACTCACTTTATAGCTAATATTAACATGAACATTTTAGACAATGTAACTGAATCTCAAAAAGAGGCGATAACCCATGTAGATGGCCCTTTACTAGTAATCGCTGGGGCGGGTAGCGGCAAGACGAGGGTTATCACTCGCAGGGTAGGATATCTGGTTGAGCAGGGGGTTGATCCGTCAAATATTCTGTCTATAACTTTTACTAATAAAGCTGCTAATGAGATGAAGGAAAGGTTGAGTGAATTTCTCGATCTCAGGGGTATGTGGATCTCTACATTTCATGCCATGTGTTCCAGGATATTACGTAGTGAGATTGAGCATTTGGAATTTACCAGAAATTTCAGCATTTACGATTCAGGCGATCAAGCCAAGTGTATAAAGAATGTTATGAATGAGTTGAGACTGGACACTACTCACTGGAGGCCTAGTGCAGTTGCGGCATCCATAAGTAACGCTAAAAATGAATTGCTGTCGGCTGAAGAATTTGCTGAGTATAAATCTGGCTATTATAATGATGTTGTTTCAAAAATATACACCAGATATCAGCGATATCTTGAAGCAAATAACGCGCTCGATTTTGACGACCTGCTTTTCAAGGTTGTACATCTGTTTAAGATATTTCCGGAAGTGTTGGAGAAATATCAGGATAAATTCAGATATGTTCTCATTGATGAGTATCAGGACACAAATCATGCGCAGTACGCAATTACGCAACTATTGGCACAGAGATACGAAAATATTTGTGCAACTGGAGATCCTGATCAATCCATATATGGTTGGCGAGGTGCCAATATACGGAATATTCTCAATTTTGAAAAAGATTATCCTGGTACAAAAACAGTACGGTTGGAGCAAAACTATCGTTCGACGAAGAACATTCTGCATGTTGCCTCAGAAATAATCAATAATAACCTGTCCAGGAAACCGAAATCCCTCTGGACTGAGAACAGCGAAGGGAGCAAGGTTAAGATTATTCACTGTGAAGACGAGAATATTGAATCAAAGGAGATAGCGGCAAATATTTCTGAATTTATTAAGAGCGGAAGTGTACATTCCGACATAGCGGTATTTTACCGTACAAATGCACAGTCACGAGTACTGGAAACTTGCATGCTGCGGGAGGGAATACCTTACTCAATTGTGGGTAATGTTGCATTCTTCAAAAGAAAAGAGATTAAAGATGTCCTTTCTTACCTCAAACTCTGTGCTAATCCAAATGACGACTTATCATTTGAGAGAATTGTAAATGTGCCTACAAGAGGTATTGGAGCAACGACTATAAGACGATTGAGAGAATGGGCGGTGTTGAATAATACAAACATGTTAGAGGCGATATCCAGGATTCAGGAGATCCGGGAAATAAAAGGAAAGAGCTCCAAGTCTGTGAAAGGTTTCTGGGACATTATTTCCGGATTATGTAAGACCCCAACTTATCCGGTAATGGGATTTGTAAAACAGGTTGTCGAGTGCATTGGATATATGGACTACCTGGTGCTATCTTACGAAGGTGATAGTGAGGAAAGATTGGAAAATATTGAGGAATTGGTAACCGCTGCTAGTGAATATGATGCTTCAAATCCTGATGGTTCACTCCAGGGTTTTCTAGAAGAGGTGTCACTGATTGCAGATATTGACAAATGGGATGATGCCGCAGATACCGTTACCCTGATGACATTGCATGCCGCAAAGGGTCTGGAATTTCCAGTTGTTTTCATAGCAGGTCTTGAGGAAGGGTTATTACCTCACTCTCAATCAAGGGATTCGGATGATGATGTTGAAGAGGAACGTCGTTTGTGCTATGTGGGCATTACAAGGGCCCAAAACGACCTGTTTCTGATCCATACCAGATATCGGGCAAAATACGGACAACGTTCCGCTTGTATCCCCTCAAGATTTTTAGGTGAGATACCTGTAGGTTCTGTAGAGGAGATTGATAAAACAGTCTATAGTACATACGATGACAAACGGCATACCGAATCTGCAACAGGATATAGAGAATCAGCAGGAGATAAGGATTATCAATATGATGCAGGAGAGCATGATTATGATGAGTTGCCAGAATTCCAGATTGATGATCCTCAAGATAGTATCGAATTAGTTTCAGGAGATATTGTAAATCACGAAATTTTTGGACGTGGAAGGGTTATAAAGATAGCCCCATCTTCAGACACGGTACATGTCGATTTTAACAGAGTAGGTATGAAGAAGTTGGCGCTGGAATATGCAAATTTAGAAAAAATAGAAGGTTATTGCCGATAATAAATACAAATATAAAGGAGTGAGAACATTGGAAAAAATATATCTTGATCATGCGTCTTGTACGCCAACTCATCCATTAGTTGTGGAAGCGATGGTGGACTCAATAAAAAACTGTTATGGTAATCCGTCAAACCTGCATCATTTCGGGCAAATTGCGGGTAAAGCAGTTACAACTGCCAGAGGAGAAGTCGCATCACTCATAGGAGCAAAAGCTGAAGAAATAATATTTACATCTAGTGGAAGTGAAGCAAATAATTTCGCCATTAGAGGTCTTTCAACAGCAAACAAGAAGAAGGGTAAACACATTGTGACATCCCAGATAGAACATTTCTCAATACTTAATCCTCTGAAGAAAATGAAAAAAATGGGTTTTGAGGTTACCCAGGTACCTGTTGATAAATATGGCATAATTGATCCTGAAGAGGTTGCAAGTGCCATTACTCCGGAGACTATTCTCGTCTCGATAATGCATGCAAATGGTGAAATTGGAACTATTGAACCGATCGAAGAGATTGGAAAAATCGTCAAAGAGAAAGGTATAACATTTCATGTTGATGCCGTTGCATCTGCAGGCAATATACCCGTAGATGTGAACACGATGATGGCTGATGCCGTAAGCCTGGCCGGTAGCCAGTTTTATGGTCCACCGGGTGCAGGCGCACTATACCTGAGGGAGAAAACAAGGATAGTGCCTTTCATAGAGGGTGGTGTGCAGGAAGGCGGTCGCCGTGCCGGAACGGAGAATATACCTGGAATAGTAGGCATGGGTAAAGCCGCTGAATTGGCAAAAAGAGAGATGGACACGCGCATGGGAGCGATAAAACCTCTGCGTGACAAGTTATTAAACGGCCTGATGAATTCAGTAGATAGTATCTACCTGAATGGACATCCTGAAAAACGATTACCAAACAATATAAACATCAGTATTGAATATGTTGAGGGAGAGTCAATACTTCTGTTTTTAGATATGAAGGGAATAGCGGTCTCTTCCGGTTCGGCTTGCACTTCCAGATCATTGAAATCATCACATGTCTTGAGCGCTATCGGAGTAGAAGACGCGGTAGCTCAGGGCTCTATACTCTTCAGCCTGGGAATAGATAATTCTGAAGCACAAATAGAATATGTACTGGAAACGGTTCCTCCAATCATAAAGAGGCTGAGAGACATGTCTCCATTATATGAGGATAGTCAGGCATGAATTTTCCCCGATTGAACTTAGCTTGACTTATTATTGAAGTTTTTCTATATTACGCTTTATTATAAAGCCAGATGAAACTAATATACAAAATCATCTTCAATCAAATGATTATTTTATAAATATAAGAAGTTGCCATAAGGGAGCAAAGCTATGTACCATGAAATGATAGACATAAATCCGGAAATAATGTTTGGCAAGCCAGTTATCAAAGGAACAAGAATTACCGTTGAACATATTCTAAGGAAATTAGCTGGGGGAAAGTCCGTAGAAGATATCATTAAAGATCATCCTCATTTAAAACCTGAGAATATTTATGCTGCTGAGGAATTCGCAGCTGACTATTTGGCCCAGGAAGAAATAGTATTTGCTTCAGGTACCAAATTATGAAATTTCTTGCCGATGAATGCTGTGATGCAGGAATGGTACTCAATCTTAGAGATGATGGGCACGATGTTCATTATATTTCAGAACTTACACCTGGAATCTTTGATAAAGAAATACTCAAAAAAGCGTTTGACGAAGAAAGAATACTTCTAACTGAAGACAAAGGATTTGGAGAACTTGTTTTCTACCTGAAAAAACAGGCAATTGGTGTCATTTTGTTGCGATTTAATACACAACAAAGTAATCTGAAGTTAGTTCGTTTGAGACAACTAATAAACCATCACGGTGAGAAACTTAAGGGGTCATTTATTATCGTTGAAGATGATAAATTTCGTTTCCGTAAATTATAGAAAGAGCTGAATTAAGTAATTCATTTCATTTTCCAAACAGCAGTATTCTCAATCTTTCCAATTACGTTTAAGGGTATATGTAGATTCGTGCCTGGACTTTCCCAGACACAACCGCCGAGGACTTTAATCAACCCGAATCGTATCATACATCTGTTACACGTAGAATGGGCGAGTCAATACTTTTGTTTTTAGATATGAAGGGAATAGTTGTATCATCAGGTTCGGCATGTACCTCCAGATCATTAAAATCATCACATGTCTTGAGCGCAATTGGAGTAGAAGACGCGATAGCTCAGGGTTCGATACTTTTCAGTCTGGGAATAGATAATTCTGAAGCACATATTGAATACGTATTAGAAACGCTCCCTCCTATCATAAAAAGGTTGAGAGAAATGTCTCCATTATATGAGGACAGCCAGGCATGACCCTTCTTATTTCAACTTGAGGAACTGTAAATCCTCGTAATAAATAGTGATCTACCACGAGGATTTACTTGACTGCATTAAATAGGTATGGTGTCCCCCCGATTTAAAGGTCGCTGTTCCTGCCAGTCAACTCCTCAGCAATCAACTCCGCCTGTTTTAAAACTGTTTCAGTCGCCAGTTTCTGCATATCCGGTGGATATCCATATTGCCTTAAAGTCCGCTTTACAATCACTTTTAACTTTGCTTTTACACTTTCTTTAATTGTCCAGTCGATTGAGGCGTTTTCTTTTACTTTTTCAAACAGGACAACAGCCAACTCTCTCAGCTTATCCTTTTCCATTACTTCACGCGCACTATCATTATTTGCAATAGCAGTATAAAAAGCATATTCAAGATCAGACATTCCCATTTCCCCAGGCTCTTTCTCCCATTTTCTATTCCCAGAATATGTTCTTCTGCAGCAAGAATAAGGGATAGTTTTGTTGAAGTGTCTGCCTGAAAATAATCTTCATAGGCAAATCCATGAAACATCTGTGAAACCACTTCAAGTTTTTCCAGCATCATCTGAACGGCTTTTTCCTGAGCAATTGCTGGATCACCTCTTCCACCGCTATCAGAATAAAAGGACAGGGCTTTTTTCAGATCAGAGGCAATACCCAGATAATCAACCACAAGGCCTCCCGGCTTGTCTTTATAAACCCTGTTCACCCGTGCTATCGCCTGCATCAGATTATGACCCTTCATCCGGTTGAAATTTCTGAATAGTAGTAAATACAACACCTCCTGATGCTACTTTGAGAAGCTCCTTCAACTGCTCTCTATTCTCTGCCTGTGTAGGTTCCTGCCTGAGAAGCTGTTTCGATGCCGCAAATGTGTCAAATAACTGGTCGTCCAGATCATTTCTGTCGGTGATAACCAGAATAGTAGGATTATCCAATGCAAGAACAATCTTCCCTGTATAGAAAACCATGGACAGGGACTTTCCACTCCCCTGCGTATGCCACACAACACCACCTTTCCTGTCACCAACCGGTTGCGTTTTGATTCCCGGCAAACCATAGCTTTCTGGTGATTCCATTACCACTCCCTCCTGGGAGGGGCCAGGGGTGGGTACATACCCCGATGCCCGGATCGTCGATTCTATCGCCCCGTTTACAGCATAATATTGATGATAATAAGCAAGCGTCTTGATGGTAGTAACTGTCGTTAAACCACCCTCTCTTACGTCTCACCCAGAGGGAGAGATACTATTATAAATTCTTTTTAGTATATTTTCAGTAT
>JAIQZR010000022.1 GCA_021777035.1 Candidatus Scalindua sp.
TGCAACTCCAGTCGCCCTACGGGCTCCTTCCGTTGCACCGCAGATTCCCATGACTTGTTAATATCGTATGTATTCTTTTATATCGTGTGGTACACTTTTGCTTTGCCACCTGGTACACTTTTCAATTGACATAACGATTGCTATATGTTGCGTGGCTTTTTTCTTACTTTTTATTAGTGGAGCTATCTGGGGAGAGGTAATTTTTTATGTACTTGGTGTATTTTTTTTTATAGGATTGTTTGAATTTTTTTTAATAAAGTGTCCTTATTGTAAGAAAATGCCAATTAAAATGGCCTATACATTTCCGCTATTTCCTCAAAAGTGTGGTAAATGTGGCAAAAGCTTACTATAAATACTATCCATAGATCTAGAATGGTATCAAAAACTTTAAATGAAATTATTCAAGATGCTGAGCATAGTCATAGAAAAATATGGTTGATGATGACGGTTACATCAACGCTTTGGGTATTATTGGGATATCTAACTATACATAGTAGTGAAGGTTTTAGTCCCAAATATACAAATAATTTATTTATATATTTACTCTATTTTGTGGCATTTGCCCTTGGAGTGTTATCTATCGGATTGCGATATTACCTTTTATCAAACCAAAGAATTGAAATTCGCATTGCTGAAAAACCTAATTTGAAGCTTATTGCAAAAAATTGCCAGACAGGTGAGGTTGATCACAAAAGGTTGGAAGAGTTGAATAGATTGGAAACTTACGAACAAGTACTTGTTACTTTACCTGGATGGATACTCAATCGATCCGTTTATAGTTGGGGTATAAATAGTATGATTATTTTTACTGGGTATATAGTTGGCATTCTAACAAACGCATTTGCTGTTATAGTTCCATTTATGGTAGGAGCACTCATTCTAGATTTTATAATGTTTCCTAAGTTGCAGAAATATATTAAGAAGGCAAGTGTTTTAGCTAATAGCGCCTCCGCATAAAGGAAAGACTTAGGGCCAGAGCATGAAAGCAGAATACGCTGTTTCAAAACCGATGGACACAAATCTGGGGACACCATACCTATTGTTTTCGTTATCTATATACTCATGACAGACCAGGGCCCGAACATGGTCAACAAATACGCATACTCACCCTTCGGTGGATTAGCGAACATGCTGGAGACTGTCCCCCAGCCCTTTAAATTCGTGGGACAGTATGGTATTATGTCGGAGCCGAATGGCTTATACTACATGCGTGCAAGATACTACGATCAGCATACAGGCCGCTTTATCTCGGAAGACCCGATCGGGTTTGTAGGCGGTGATGTTAATCTGTATGCATATGTACAAAATAATCCGATTAATCTAATTGATCCTAGTGGCTTAATAACGCCGAACCGTATTCCAAATTTTGGAACTACTGATGTAGATTTTAGCTATCTAGTGTCTCATGACTTTTTGAGTAGTACTGCAACTGTTGCTGGAATTGCTTCAACATATTTAGCCGTATCAGGCTATGGTTTACCTGCTTCAGCACCTTTTGCGGGTGTTGCTTTATTTGCAACTGCATTAGATCAATCTCTTAATTCAGATAATGTTTATATTGATTCCACCGCTACAGTGGTAGGACAAGTGGTGGAGAGATTTGTTCCGCAACCATTTGGTTTGCTTACAGGTTCGGCTATTAATTTAACTGCTCATGCCGTTAATAGTTCATTCAATGAACCTCCGAAGCCATAATGGTTGTTTCAAACAAAGAGGAATAGATAATACTTGAAATAATTGTTAAAGATTTTTGAAAGATCTATCATGACCTTTATTTATATGTATATAGGACTCATCTTGTGCTTTATTTCAATAGTACTAATGAGTGTAATGAAATATTCAGTTATAGGAATGTTTGGTTTGATCATAGGATTGTATTTTTGCTTAAAAGGACGAAATAAACTAGACAGAAAATAAATGCCACATTTTTATATAATAAATATGTTATCAATTGAATATATCTAGAATTAAATTAGATATTAGAGCAAATTATGCAATCGAAATATAGGAAAATATGTCCATATTGTTATAGCGATCTGACAAGTCACATTTATACAAATTTTATAAATTATAAATGGATTATCAAATGTCCTTTTTGCAATAAAAAAATGTGTCAAGATAGCTATGGTAATTATTATAAATATGCATACCTTAAATTTGCTCTGATAGTAGGTGGAATATTATTGGTTTCAGCTGTTTTGTTTTTTCTGTTTTTTAAATAAGAATGTAAAGGAACTGGGGTCACGTCTTGATCAGTGATTAGCTCAAAGCACAAGTTTTATTTCATTCAAAGCAAAGCGGAGATCAGTTCCGCCAAACAACACGTCGGACAGGCGTGTCCAGTGTATGTAAGAGGTGAAGCTCCGGTGTGCCACGAACAAATAGTTTTATTTGGAAATACACGAAAGATGGAGGAAGACCCTCCGAAATCGTCTTTCAGGAGAAGGTTTCAAACCGCTCTAAGCTGCTGTGGTAAAGAGTCATGGTGGTGAGCGTTAGAGTAAAAGGCACGACAAAACGTGTCAGGTATGTTTTAAGGAGACGAGCGCAAGCGAACCGTCGATGAGGAGTCGAAAAACCTAAGATGTTGTCAAAACCGGGAGCCGGAGCATTTCCGGGACAAATCCGATGGAAACCTGATTACTGATCGGATGGCAACCGGCTTAAAGGCGGCGTGAACTTAATACGGGCTTTTGTGTGTAACGGGGGAACCTGTCGTTCTGGTGCAAAGGGAGAAACTCAAGTGGAGGCCCCACAAGAGTGAGAGTACCGATACGGAGCACAGGGGTGGATTAGTTCGTAGTAGTGAATAGATCACTGTAATGGTGATGGAGCGAAGGGGCTGACGTGTCCAAAGTAAATGGAAAGTCAACCAGAAATGGGAGGAAATTTTCAATATACACAAACTTGCTAATCGCAGGGGGCATGAAGAGCCGTATGAATCGAGAGGTTCACGTACGGAACTGTGAGAGCCTCAGGGGGAAGTTCCCTGGGGCGACTCGACTGTGATGACAGTCATCTTTTTGAGGATCATACTCCGTTTCACCCGCCAAACAGCACGTCGGGCAAGCTTCGCATGCTCACCAAAAAGACCGAGCCGACGTCCGATAATATTAATGTTATCAGACATAGCCTCTTGACTCCCACCACACTACGCCCTGCGGATTAACATAATTTCTTTATGTTACCTTCACCTCTTACATACCCAGTACTCGCCTGACATTGGTCTATTCGGCTACCGCCTCATTTGCATGGATGCTTTTTCTGCATTCGACGAGAGGACATCTACTGGACGTATATCCCGTACGGCGAATTAAATCTTTTTTATTCCCTTCGCATGTAACCCATCACACTTTCTAAGTTTCCTCGTCGTGTAACCCATAATGCTTTCGAAGTTTGAAGCAGCGAAGCCAATAAAAAAACTTTTCAGATAGTCGGTTGTAATTCAGAGTTGTTAGATGCTTGACATATTGTTTTTATATTTATAGAGTATTATTTAATAGTAACATGCAGTCAATTTTATAAAAATAATGGATAAAGAAGGAGGATGTATGGGAAAAGTTGATCTCGATATATCAGAACTCACCTTAGCTCAAAAATTGAATCTAATGGAATCTATTTGGGATGATATTACACAGGATGAGAGTGCTTTAAAGTCACCTGCTTGGCATGAAGCAGTCCTTAAAGATAGGGAGGATGCACTGGCAAGTGGCAAAGCAAATGTTTCTGATTGGGAGAAGGCAAAGGAGAGAATAAGAAGGGATGTATCTTGATAGTAGAGATTCACGATACTGCTGAAATAGACTTGAAAGATAACAGTATGCTGCTTGCGTTTTGGGGTTATGAATTTAAACCTCAATTGAAATGATTTCTAACTCATTCACTCTCTCGAAGTGCTTACGGTTATTAGTAAGAATTGTAAGGTTGTGGTGAAGTGCGGTGGATGCGATCATAAGATCAAAATCGTCAATTAGCATTCCTCTCTTCCTAAGCCCACCGCGCACCTTACCGAAGATTTTAGCTATCCCATTGCTATCAGGTAAGATTGAAACTAATTTCAAAAAATTGTTTAAGCCCTCTTGGCTACTTTTAGGATCAAGAGAATAATAAACTCCCTCATAAATCTCAGCTAGGGAAGTAACACTTATAGCCAACCCTTCTTTTCTTAGAGCAATCAATTGATCTACACAATCTTTTGTTTGCCGTTTAAGTAATGAATAGTCCAGTCTGTATCAATTAAATACTTCATAGCTTCACTTCATGACGCGTAGAAAGATGACGGTCTGCATAAATATTATTAATCATTTTTTCTGCGTCTACTAATCCTTTCCAGCTTCCTGCGGCTTTAAGAAAAGATTCGTCCTCAGCTTTAGTTGGCTTTTCCTCAATGGTTACTTCTAACTCTTTACCTTCTGGCACATTAACCTTTTCCAATAGTTCAATAACACCGTGCGAAAACCGCGCTCTTATTTTCTTGAGCATATTCGACCCTCTTTCTTTGGTTGTTGAATTAGAAACATTCGTATATATATCTTTATATACTTCGGATTATATCACACTGAGATTGTTTGTCTAGAACGCAAACTACTATAAATAAACACCGCTACGGTGGTGGTTGGTGGGTCGCCCCGTCTCGTCTTTAACTCGTTAACAACTTTTTATTCTAAATTCCAATAAATTTTTTTGAGCATAGAGAAAATCCGAACCTGGGAAACGGGTCAGTCCTCGCGTTTAAGCATAGTCAATCTGCTGCGTTTTTCAAGTGCTATTGAATTACTATTATGTCAGGCATATATTAAGCGCCCCTTCGTTTCCGGGATTGGACGATTTAACTTTTTTGCAGTGTCTATCCATTCGCATATATATTTTTACATTATGAAAAACTATACAATCCGGGATATTAAACTTCAAATGATAAATTAATCTGAAATAAGCGGAAGCTATAAACAAATAGGGACACCCATGATAAGTATGGTCAATAGGCAAATCGTTCGATCGAGCACACATCGACGATGATCCACGTCGTCGTATGGTTTAAAAAATACTTGCCTGATCTTGTCTTGAGTTTATAATCACTATCTTTATTATTTTTTATATGGCATTATGGCATTTTAATTATTCAGATTGAGGTTATAGTTATGAAGAAAATCTTGTTACAAAAAATATTAACTGTATCGTTCGTCCTTCTATCATGCGGCATTATTCAGTCGGCTGATGGAGAAAATCCACTACCTGTCACCCTACGCTCATCTTATATGAATTTATCTCTTTTTGATGCGCAGTCAATGCCTCATGTCTATATGCGCAAAGATGATAAGTGGGGTTTTTATGGACACAGTACAATTGCCCATCGTTATGAGGAGAAGTCTGTAAAAGGTGGCAAGGTGATAGTAGACCATTCTACCGGCTTAATGTGGATCCAATCAGGCTCACGTGATTATATGAGATGGGCCAGTGCAAAGGATTGGATAGAAAAATTAAACTACAGGAAATATGCAGGTTACAATGACTGGCGGCTTCCTACATTAGAGGAGGCGATAACACTGCTTGAACCTGAGAGAAAGAGTAACGGCCTATACATAGACCCTCTCTTTAATGACGAACAATGGGGGATATGGAGTGGAGATATATATGGTCAGGGAGGAGCGTGGAGTGTTTACTTCAGCCTTGGCAATGCACGCTGGAACGTTAAAAACCGCTACGTCAGGCCAGTTCGTTCACTCAATTGATAGCTGTCCTCTTTATTTGAATCCAAAAACGAATAAATTAGTGACTAAATGGAGTAGATTTATATGATTGAAGAGCATGTTGATTTCGACTCTGATGGTTTGGTACTGGAGGGGGTTTTGTCCTATGATGAAAACAAGTTTGATCCGTCTGTCGTGCTATTGTGTCCACCTCATCCACACCTTGGAGGTGATATGGACAATAATGTTATTACGGCACTTGGAAGCGTGCTGGCGGAAAATGGTTATGCTACGTTACGGTTTAACTATCGTGGAGTTGGCAGTAGCGAAAGTAAGCAAAGCAATATAGCAGAGGTATATGAGTATTGGGAAGGGATTTTAAACAATGATGATTGTTCCGATGCTATTGTGGATGCTGCATCAGCCCTTGATTTCCTGGAATCGACAGTTGGCGCCGGTAATATATTTGTAACAGGATATTCATTTGGCGCAATCGTAGCGATGATGCTGAGTGTTGATAACACAAACATAAAGGCGTTTTCATCGATCTCTACTCCTTTTGGTAGATTTGATATTTCATTTTTATCCGACTGCAAAAAACCGAAGCTGTTCATTTGTGCCGATAACGATTTTGCTGCATCAGTCGAAGATATCGAGAAGGGAGTACGTAATATATTAGAACCAAAGATACTTGACGTAATGAATGATTGTGATCACTTCTATATAGATAAAGAGCTTGAAATTGCAAATAAGGTGTTGGAATTCTTTAACCTCAATACGTCGTAAAAGGGTCAAAAATAATTGGCTGACAGTTCTTTCTTTAACAATAGTCACCGGCCTGCCCCTTGGCATCATATACTGTCAGGTACACTCACTGACGGATATAGCAATGATATTACATACGCTTTTGGACAAAGCTTAAAATGCACACTTTGAACCATTCTACAAGCCATCTCTATGTCGGATACCGAAAAACGCCCACCTTGAACCTATCCAATCTTTTTTTATATAATCTCGTAAGTGCAGTATCTATAGCACTTATAATATACAAAATGACTTTCTGTCTATAAGAAGTTATAAACATAACTCTCTATAATCATAGAATTGGTCTTTAATCTGCGAATTGCTATTATGAGCCAGTATTTGTTGTGATTATAAAGACCGCAGTTTTATAGATTATTATATATCATTGATTATTCAGGCCTTATGTCTTTTGGGTTAAGTATTTGAAGGGTGGCATCAGAATTGCTCTCAAAATAATCATGCCAAAAACAGAAAAATTTGATTTAATTCGGTATGAGTACATTGTCTACATTTATTTGTTAGATACTCATAATATATGTGGGATATTGCTTACAAAGGATGATTTTGTAGATATGAAGTCAGACAGTGGGCAGATTGTGTGGGTTCCAGTAGAAAGCATGGATGTTAATATTGTTGAGACTGCCGAGGAGGTTGGGGAAAAAGGTGGTGGTTCTGTTTCAAGGATTAAACATAGGATCTGTGGTCTTTTTGAGGCAGAGCCTCTTGATTGGAAATACGCAAAGATTACTATTGGTGATAATGTGGGTACAAAACAAAACGTTGCTATGGCCAGGATGCCCAGAAGCCCGATTGTACCGGTGATATTTGATATAAATAAATGAATTAATGTCGGCATATAAACAAACTCATATATCTCGTTTTGTTGTATATTTTACAGGGTTAATTATTTTGTTTGACATTAAATAGTTGTTTTCATATACTTGACGACTTTTCGAAAGTTTGAAATATACTCACCCACTATAAAAATCCTGAAGTTTTTGGGTAATATACAGAAGGGCCTTTTTGAGGTTCATGTTGTTTAAGGTCGTTGTAAGAGTGGCCTTACTGCAAAGATATTTTGATTTGATATCTTTATAGTAAGGCTTTTTTTGTGCATAGTGTTTTAAAGAAGAGGTTTTGAAATGAAGATTAGGGAAGAAGAGAGAGTTGTTCTGTTACGTACCCGTAAGCCGGTTACAGTTTTTTTTGTAGCAATATTTATGTTTCTGTTGAGCATGCTTTTTGTTAACAATCTAAATGCAGAGGTGTTTAAGGTAACAGCATACTGCTCATGTGAAAGGTGTTGCCATAAAGACCCGTCAGATAAGTGGTATGGGATTACCGCGACAGGTAAAAGGGCAAGATGGGGAACTGTAGCAGTTGATAAGAGAGTTATTAAGCTGGGTAGCGAATTAAAAATTAATGGGTTTCCTGGTACCATATTCAGGGCAGAGGATGTTGGTGGTGCCGTAAAGGGAAAGCATATAGATGTATGGTTTCCTAGCCATAGTGAGGCCTTAAAGTTTGGGGTCAAGAAGATTGTGATTAAACGAGTCAGTAGCGGATGATATATGAGATGTTTTAGCTTGTTCTCCTTTGGAATCACTTAATTGTTCTCAGAAATATCTCTCAACATCTGCATTATTTAAATTAACATGCCACAAATAATAATCCGCAACATGTATATTCTCTCCTTAAACCTGTAACAATCATTCATATCTCAAAATTATTTAAGACAGATAAAAAATATTATTGTATCCGGTTTGTGCTTTATATATTATGGCATGCCTGATAAGTAGTTTTGCTAACCAGTTATGGCTGTACTGGTAGATTGAATAACTATTGACGAGCAGTGGTTGTTGAATTGAAAAAACCTGCAATCCTTGCCTGCCCGCCAGTTTGTTGGGCTGGAATTTCTAAATTACGTAGATAATTAATATATGAATGCCGCAATCCTAGCTATTGTTTCTCTATCTTGTTTTTTTGCAAGTTACTATTTTTATTCAAAATTTCTTGCTGATAAGATATATAAGTTAGATTCGAATATCGTGACACCAGCCCATGAATTTGAGGATGGTATAGATTACGTTCCTACTAATAAGCACGTCCTTTTTGGTCATCATTTTACATCAGTAGCTGGTGCCGCACCAATTGTGGGTCCGGCTATAGCCGTCATATGGGGTTGGTTGCCTGCCGTGCTGTGGGTAGTATTCGGCACTATATTCATAGGCGCAGTGCATGATTTTGGGTGTCTCGTGGTATCTGCAAAAAACAAGGGCCACTCTATCGGTGATCTGACGGGTATAATCATTGGTAAAAGAGCACGTGCGCTGTTCCTTACCATAATCTTCTTTCTTACATGGATAGTAATTGCAGTTTTTGCATATATTATTGCGACCCTGTTTTCACAATTTCCAACGACAGTCTTACCGGTCAATATCGAAATTATAGTTGCCGTTGTAATAGGCGTCCTTATTTACAGAGCCAGGTATGGGATCCTCATTCCTTCTATAATCGCACTTCTTGTTTTATACGGTTTTATATATCTTGGTATGTATGTGCCAATGAGCTTGCCTTCGTTTATTGGAGGTCAGATAGAGTCATGGGTAGTTTTGCTTGTTGTATACGCGTTCATAGCGTCAATTCTTCCGGTTTGGATACTACTCCAACCAAGAGACTTTATCAATTCACATCAGCTTTTTGTAGGACTGGGCATTATGTATTTAGGTCTTTTCATTGCGCACCCTCCAATGGTAGCACCTGCCATTAACCTTGACGTTGAGGGGGGCCTGCCGTGGTATCCATTCCTTTTTATTACGATAGCCTGTGGTGCAATTTCCGGATTTCACGGTCTTGTCGGTTCCGGTACTACATCCAAGCAGCTTAATAACATAAAAGATGCCAGGATGATTGGGTTTGGATCAATGTTGGGAGAGGGTTCATTGGGGTTGATGGCTATAATTGCATCCACAGCGGGATTTGCAACACTTGCTGCATGGAAGAGCCATTACACTAGCTGGAGTGCTGCTGGCAGTTTAGATGCGAAGATGGGAGCATTTGTTAATGGAGGCGCCTATTTCATGAAAGCGGGGCTCCACCTGCCTGAAGTATTCGGCACTACACTGATTGCCGTTATTGTCATAAGCTTTGCTGCCACCACCCTTGATACTTCAACCAGGATCCAGAGGTACATAACGAGTGAGTTGGGAGAAATATATAATATTAAAATTTTGACAAATAGATATGTGGCAGCAGCGATTGCTGCATTTACGCCTCTTATCCTCATATTTGGAGGTGATGGGCTTAGTTGGAAACGCTTGTGGCCTATCTTTGGGGCTACGAACCAGCTGCTTGCGGGTCTGTCACTACTGGTCTTGACAGTTTACCTTTATAGAAAAGGTCGAAATGTTCTATTTACATTAATACCTTTTATATTCCTGATTATTATAACATCAACTGCAATGGTGATGAGTTTAAAAGAGTTCATAAAATCAAGGAACTGGGTATTAACTGTTCTGTCAATACTTCTGCTCTCATTTTCTGCATGGATAATTCTTGAAGCAATCAATGTAGTAAAGAATTTAAAGAATAAAGATAATAGTGTGGACGATTTAGTATAAACACAGTTCTGTTTCATATACCTGACACAAAATAACAGTTTCACTCCATTTGATATCAACAGTTCACCATACTGGATTTTGTAATAAAGGCCTGCAAGGCACAAGCAAAAAAATACATAACCAACCTCACCTTTTCCAACTATCGTTGCAAATCATATCCAATACCAATCGAAAAAACATCTGTAACAACCAGCATGCATAACTATCACATAAGTGTGCCATGGCACACTTATGTGACGGCACACTATTGTGCCATGGCACACATTTATTCCATTGATCATTGTTTAATCACCATAAAAAACATCAAGTACAAGATAGATTTGTGCAAGGTAAGTGCAATTACAAGCACACTTTACCGTTTTACATTGCTTAGTTAAATCCGGAAAGTTGATTTGCTGGCTTATTTGGCACAACTTTTGTTATATGTGTCAGAATAGAGTATCGCATTTGTGACCTTAATGTGCACATGTAAAACATTCATAAAATTTGTAAAGCTGCAAACGGATTGTTTTTCAAGTACAAGGGCCCGAACTGCTTCATATTGTTTTTGCCTTTGCGTGGTAGGATTGTTGAAATAGCGTGCCGGGTCAGAGCCTGCATTTATTTGGGTGGCATTATGGCGGTTTGACTACTTGTAAAAATCGGTGTTTAGTAACTAAGTTATAAAGATTACTTTGCCTACCGGTGTATGATTGTTTTTGGGTGTTAGTCGTAGCATTTACCTACGTTGTAATTGAACAAAAACTTTTTTTTGACGTTATTTACTTGTAAAAAGAGAGAATTTAATTCAATAAAAGGAGATGTAATATGCCAAAGACACATGTAGTTTTTTTATACGGCTGGGCTGGTAGTGAGGCCACATTCGGCAAGCTTCCGAAATTACTGCTCGAGGAGGGTTATTCCGTTAAGGAACTGCACCTGGGCAAGTATACAACCGGTGACGACAACCTGTCCATTGATGATTATGCGATTGCTCTTGAAAAAGCGGTACAGGGCAATGAGTTCAACATTCCGTTCGATATAGTAATCCACAGTACCGGCGCCTTGGTTGTAAGAAGCTGGTTAAGTCACTATTACAAGCCAAAGCAGAAATCCCCCATCAGAAAATTTATTATGGCAGCGCCAGCTAACAATGGTTCAAGGCTTGCTAGTTGGGGAAAGAAGATCCCATGGGACTGGGGTAATAAAGTGCTTGATGCCTTGAAGCTCGCTTCCCCATACACGTGGAAGCTGAACTGGGAGTGGCTGACAACCCAACGCCACTCTAACATGAAAGGGTTGGAGATATATCACCTGCAGGGTACAAAAAATGACATTGCTTTCCCTTGGATGATGGATGTTGCCGACAACCTCTTCGGGATTGACATACCAGTGTTCGAAGAGGAAGGCTCGGACAATACGATCAGGTTTTGTGCCGCAAATTTGAATATGAAAGGTGTTCGTCTTTCCAAGGGACAAAAAATGCCGGATGCTGATATCCATGAGATAAAGGGAATACCTGTTTATCTGTTCAAGAACCGCAGCCACTTTGGAGACGTGCATGGCATCCTTGGTTCTATCAGTATAAAAACTAATCCTGTCTTCAAAGTGATTGATAAGGTCCTCAAGAGTGAAAGTCCTCCACCAGATAAAGAACATACTTTTCCAAAATATATGATGCTGGATATAAGAGTAGTGGATCAACTTGGAAACCAGCATCATGACTTTATACCAAGATTTTATTTCGGTAAAGAAAGCGATAAAAAACATATTGAGATACTCCATCGTGCTGAAAACAACGAGATTGATTGCTATTATCTGAAATACAATAATCTCTCAAAGGTATCAAAGTTTGGATTTCGAATTGAGGGGAACAAGATCGGAAACGTAGAGTATTTCCCGTCAGAGTATGTCGATCTACACTGGCCTCAAAAGGGAATACGTTTTCTCAAAGAGGGAAAAACACATTTTGTTGAAGTGGTTGTAACTAAGATTGTTGAAAAGGAAGCCTTCAGCTTTTCTCAACCGTAGAGTAGTGTTGTGTAAGTTCTCGGGCATATGTAGGAGGGAATTGACTAAAACCTAAATTGAGAGGTTCTTGATAATTCATCTGTACAGTAAACCACCAGCTATGCTGGTGTGACTATAAAAGGCTATGCCGTGTAAAGCGATGTGATAAACGGTATATAGCCAAGCGGATTTAGTTTTCGAAAAAAATATTCTTTTTTTCTGGACCTGCTGATAACAGTGTGTTATAAAGTCAAGTATGAGACAGCCACTGACAGTATACCAAAGGGCCGAATTAAAAAGAGTCCACAAGCTAGCACGTGACAGGCGAGCAGCAGACCGAATCAA
>JAIQZR010000023.1 GCA_021777035.1 Candidatus Scalindua sp.
CTCCTGTACTCCTTGGAGTGGAAAAACTACAATCCTCTTTTCGTGTACCCTGGCTTAATGGAAAATCAATAGAAATTATTTGGACTGCATGATCAGGGGCTCATTATGATGATTTAAACACCTGTGAAAATCGGTGTTAAAGACAATTTCAGTCTGTTCGGTGAGTTTTTCATCCACTATGACCTGCATTTCATAAAGATTTCCGAATGGAGGGATAGCACCAATATGACACCCAGGAAACAGGTCTGTGAATTCATGTTCGCTGGCAAGTTCAACGTTACTCGCTCCGGCAGCTTTTGTTAAAAGAGTAAAATCTACCTTGTCGGATGCAGACAAAACGGCCATAGCCATCTTACCATCTATTTTAACCATAACGGTTTTAGCTATTTTTCTTCCCGGTATGTGAGCGGAAGCTGCAACTTCTTGTGCGGTGTATGCGTTCGAATGAAAAGATGATATATACTTAATGTTATTATTATTAAGAAACTCCTTTAATCTGTTGACAGCCATGACAATCTCCTTATTAAGTTATAATAGAAATTATTTTTCTGATAGCATCGAATGGTCTATATAATTGAGTAGAGATTATAGCTGTTTTACTACATACAAGAACAGGTGTTAAATAGATATAGTGTTCCCCCTATCGCGCACATTCTCATACATCTCTTCACGCTGTTTATTAACGTCAGGATTTTCCAGATATTCATCAAAGCTCATCTTTTTATCTATAACACCATAAGGAGTTATCTCAATTATTCTGTTTGCTATTGTCTGCAGGAACTGGTGGTCGTGAGAGACAAACATAACAACACCCTTAAACTCAATCAACCCGTTGTTTAACGAGGTGATTGCTTCAAGATCCAGATGATTAGTGGGTTCATCTAAAAGCAGTACATTGGCACCACTTAACATCATCTTTGCCTGCATAATTCGTACTTTTTCACCACCGGATAGTATATTGGCCTTTTTTAATGACTCTTCACCAGTGAAAAGCATTCTACCCAGAAAACCTCTTATAAAATTGTTTTCCTTCTCTTTTGAGTATTGACGAAGCCAGTCAATCAAAGTAACATCATCATTAAAAAAATCTGAATTGTCTTTTTGCAAGTATGACCGAATCGCTGTTGCACCCCATGTATAATCACCACTATCCGCTTTATCCTCTTCCATTAATATTTCAAAGAGTGCAGTTGTTGCCAAATTATGTGAGCCAACAAAGGCGATCTTATCATCGCTGTTAATGGTTAAAGTTATATCATTAAAGGCAACTTCTCCATCCGCTTTTTTTGAAAGATTATTTATTGAGAGTACATTATTTCCTATTGGTCTTTCGGGTGTAAAACGGATAAAAGGCAGCTTTCTTGATGAAGGTTTAATCTGCTCAATAACCATCTTTTCAAGCGTTTTTTTCCTGGAAGTGGCCTGCTTTGATTTGGAAGCATTTGCACTGAACCGAGCGACAAACGTCTCAAGTTCTTTTCGCTTAGCCTCTGTTTTCTTGTTCTTGTCTCTTGTCTGCTGCAAAGCTAACTGACTGGACTCAAGCCAAAAATCGTAATTACCTGTGTAGATGGCAACCTTACCGTAATCTATATCTGCCATATGAGTACATACGTTATTAAGAAAATGTCTGTCGTGTGAAACGACGATTACCGTATTCTTAAATTTAGTAAGAAATTCTTCAAGCCAGTTTATGGATAAAATATCCAGATGATTTGTAGGTTCATCAAGTAATAAAATGTCAGGACTACCGAAAAGGGCCTGAGCCAGCAGGACTTTTACCTTCTCATTGCCTGAAAGTTCAGACATTTTTTTATCATGCAATTCGTCTGCAATGCCAAGCCCACTTAAGAGAGTAGAAACCTCACTTTCAGCCTCCCACCCATTAAGCTCAGCAAACTCATCTTCAAGGACGGATACTCTCATCCCATCTTCATTGCTGAAATCACTCTTCGCATAAATGGCGTCTTTTTCGGCCATAATTTTGAAAAGCCTTTTATGCCCCATTAATACGGTTTCACGCACTTCAAATTCGTCAAACTCATACTGATCCTGTTTTAAAACCGCTATTCTTTTGCCGGGCGAAACACTTATATTTCCGGAAGATGGTTCAATCTCCCCTGACAAAACCTTAAGAAGTGTCGATTTGCCTGCACCATTGGCACCAATGACTCCATAGCAATTGCCAGGACTGAATTTTGTAGTCACATCTTCAAATAGTATCCGTTTCCCGAATCGTAAACTTATATCATGTGTATTTAGCATAACCTTCTCTTTTCGTAAAATATGTAATCTGTTTAAATGTTAAAATCTGTATTCTTTAGCGACAGGAGCTTTAGTATATGATGATTCCGCAGAGTGCAACGTGGTCAAAGTGATCTGTAACAGCTGTCTATTGTCTATAGCTGGTTCATTATAGGTGAGTTAGAATATTTTGCAAGGCAAAAAATATTCACCGCTGAGTAGAGAACAGACGCATAGCAAATAATATGGCCGAGTACTTTGCAATAAGTCGCCCAGAACTGCATTTAATTCACCTTTATTGGAGTAGTAAAAGAAGCGTTCATGTTTTTCGGTTTTAACTGTTTTAACTGTTTTAACTGTTTAAGCTGTTTAAGCTGTTTAAGCTGTTTAAGCCGTTTAAGCCGTTTAAGTCGGTTAAACCGTTAGATAAAGTTACTCTTCCTTATTACTCTTTGCTTTTATCTGTTTCAGCATTTCATCCAGTTTTTCTTTTGAGCTTTTCTGTTTTGGCATCTTGTATTTTGTACCTTTGTATCCGCTGGTTTTCAGGTATTCCATGAAGTTGTTAATCATGATAGAGAGCTTCTTACATTTGTCTATAATCTGGTCACACTTTATTTTGTCAATATAGCATTGATCCATGGCGACATACAACTGTGACCGTACTTCGCCACATGACGCTTTTGCAATTGATAGAAACTGTATAAATTCCTGATTGCCGCCTCTCTCATACCCCTCTGCAATGTTAGACATGATTGAAACGGCTGCCCTTCTTATTTGATCACGCAGTCCGTAATCTTTTGCAAATCTACCGTCGTTACTTACATTGTAGACTTTATTAGCTAGTTCCCTTGAAAGCTTCCATACCTCTAAATCTTCAAAATATTTTGCACTCATTGCCTTACCTCCATGTAATAAAGAACCGTTTTAAACTTATATAATAAAAGTACTGTTCAAGCTGTTTAAGCTGTTTAAGCCGTTTAAGCCGTTTGAACAGTTTAAGCTGTTTAAACCGATTGAGCCATTAAAATATGAGGACTACAATTGATATGTTTAATACAAAACAGCAGATTGCTGGGCAAACGCAATTATCTTTGAAGGGAATATACCAAAATAGATAGTGCCGCAGATCGTAATTATAATGGCAAAAATGATCAGTGGCGAAATGGAAAGTGGTGTAAATTTACGTATCGGCTTTTTCATGTATATAACAACCGTTACTCTCAAGTAGTAATAAACTGATATTACACTGTTCATCATACCAATAATGGCCAGTATGATAAATCCGGATTTGATAGCAGCACTGAAGATATAGAATTTTCCTATAAAGCCTATCAGTGGTGGTATACCCGCAAGTGAAAACATAAATATGCACATCGCGACTGCCAACAAAGGATGTTTATATCCAAGGCCGCTGAAGTCCTCAATATTGGCATTTTCTTCTCCTTTTCTGCCAAGTACGATAACTACCGCAAACGCGCCTAGATTCATAAATGTATACGCTAGCATGTAGAAGAGTAAACTCGCTATTCCAAATTCTCCTCCAACTATAATAGCTACAAGTGCGTATCCGGCATGCGCTATACTTGAATAGGCCAACATCCTTTTTATGTTTGTCTGCGAAATCGCCACAAGATTTCCAACTGTCATTGTAAGGACGGCTAGAACCCACAAGATTATCGACCATTTCTGCTCCAAGCCAGGCAAGGCCACTAAAAACACTCTCAGGAAGACGGCAAAAGCGGCCGCCTTTGGCCCTACTGACATAAAAGCCGTAACCGGCGTTGGAGAGCCTTCATAAACGTCAGGAGACCATTTATGGAATGGCACACATGCAATCTTAAACCCAAACCCAACAATAAGCAGAGATGCACCAGCGATAATCATTGGATTTGTTAGTCCGGAATTATTAGCAATAAATGCGGCAATTCCCTTCAAGTTGGTTGTTCCGGTCGCTCCGTATAACAAGGCGATACCATAAAGAAGAAAACCGGTTACAAACGCACCAAGCAAGAAATATTTCAATGATGCCTCATTTGCACGCACCTTATCCCTCGTGAAGCCAGCCAACACATAAAGGGAAATGGACATTATCTCAAGGCCGAGGAAGACCGTGAGCAGATCAGCACCGCCCGCCATCAACATCATACCCACCGTGGCAAACAGTATCAGTGTGTAGTATTCGCCATAGTTCACACCCTCCTGTTTAATATAGTTATCGGACATAAGTATTACAATAGCCGTACTAAGCAGGAATACCAGATTGAAGAAGACCGAAAAATTATCTACGACAAACATGTCACTGAATGAGTAGACGTTTTGGCCTATTTGAGCATAAGCAATTACTCCAGTAGCAATAACAACGAGAAAACTTATGTATCCCATACTATTCTTGAATGTCTTCCTGCAGAATACATCAAGAAGCAGTATGAATATTGCCGCAACGGAGACACTCACAATAGGCGCTATACTCTTTAAGTCAAATGGTGGAATAACTATTTCCATAGTTTAATCAATCTCTTTAGGGTTATGTGAAGGCATGTTCATCACTCCTTCACTTTCTATGTATTCTGCACTGTTGCTATCACTAACGACAAGTACTTCTTCATTTCTTCCAAGCGTATTCAATGTCGTCTTATATTTTTGATCCACCTGTGTCAGGAGGTGGTTTACTGATACATCCATCCTGGATAATATGGGTTTGGGGTAGATACCAATCCAGAAGACAAGTATAGTTATCGGCAGCAACAATGCCAATTCACGCTTGTTAATATCCTTCAGTTTTTCATTCTCAGGGTTTGTAATCTTATTAAACATAACTCTCTGAAACATCCAGAGCATGTAGCATGCTGAAAGAATAACGCCGGACGTAGCAATGACGGCAATTAATACGTTAGACTTAAATGTCCCCAGCAATACCAGGAATTCACCTACAAACCCATTCAAGCCGGGCAGCCCGATTGAAGACAGAGTCATAACCATAAAGAATATCGCAAGTATCGGCATCTTTTTCGTCACGCCTCCATAATCAGCAATCATCCTTGTGTGCCTTCTTTCATACAGCATTCCAACAATCAGGAACAGCGCGCCGGTACTCAATCCATGATTTATCATCTGAAGGATCCCCCCCTGCATTCCCTGGACATTAAAAACAAAGATGCCAAGTATTACAAAACCAAGATGACTTACACTTGAGTACGCGACCAGCTTCTTCAGGTCTTCCTGTACCATTGCTACAAGCGCTCCGTAGATGATACCAGCTACAGCCAACCATGTAATTAATGGTACAAATTGGTGACTGGCGTAAGGAAACAGAGGTAAGCTGAAACGTACAAATCCATAGGTTCCCATTTTTAAGAGCACCCCTGCCAGTATAACACTGCCGGCTGTTGGGGCCTCCACATGGGCATCCGGCAACCATGTATGAAACGGAAACATTGGTACCTTTATTGCGAACGCAAAAAAGAATGCAAGGAAGAGCCAGAATTGGGCCCCCATGGGAATGTCCAGGTTGTATATCTTCAACAGGTCAAATGTGTACTCTCCTGTTGCGTTGTAATTCATAAAATAGAGAAATAGTATGGCAATCAGCATCAATACACTTCCTGCCATTGTGTATACGAAAAACTTTATCGTTGCATATATCCTTCTAGGCCCTCCCCATACACCAATTATCAGGTACATCGGGATCAGCATGAGCTCCCAGAACATGTAAAAGAGGAAGAGGTCAAGAGAGATAAACACGCCCAGCATTCCGGTCTGCAGGATGAGCATAGAAATCATATACTCTTTAATCCTGTCCTTTATGTTCCACGATGCCAAAATGCAGATGAGCGAAAGGAAACTTGTTAACAGGAAAAGAAAAAGGCTTATGCCGTCTATACCAACATGGTAACTTATTCCAAATTCCTTTATCCACGGGATGTTTTGTTCAAATTGGAATTCAGATGTATCTAATTTAAACAGAATAAACAGGGGTAATGAGATTATGAAATCTATAACAGCAATAGCAAGGGCAACACGTTTAATCCTCTCCTGTTTTTCTCCATTTATGAATAGAAGCACTATCGCCCCGAATAGAGGTAGAAACGTAACTATAGTAAGTATCGGACAATCACAACTCATTTATTTAAATTAGTTCCTTTCAGTTGCCAATTTATGAATCTAGGAATGTCGGGTAACCTGCCCGACTTCGCTATTCAGGCGGGGAAACCCGACCTACGTATAAAACATCATGCTTTTGTAGGGCGCGTTTCTTGCCCTCTGAAATTTAATGTACGTTTACAAAAATAATATAGAACAGATAATGATAATAATTCCACCCAACATTATAGATAATGCATAGTTGCGCACAAAACCTGTCTGACAGAGTTTTAGTACCTCTCCTTTAAGTATGGTGAGCCTTCCAACTGCATTTACAAAACCATCTATAATTTTAACATCTACGACCTTCCATAATATATGTGAAGTACCGAGAGTCGGTTTGACAAAAGTTTTATCGTATATTTCGTCAACATAGTATTTGTTTAATATGATACTGTAAATCCATTTAAATTTCTTAGCTATCGTGCCTGGCAGGTCAGGTTTCGAAATATACATCACGTAAGCCAGCACAATCCCAACAATGGCTATACCTGTTGATATCCCCATCATAGAAAACATCAAGTTGGAAGAGACATGATGCGATTCACCACCATGAGCCAACCCGTGATGTCCGACCCCTATAACCGGAGCAAGAAATTCGTTTATTACACTTAATGTCGGAAAGCCCAGGAAACCACCGACTATGGAAAGAATAGCAAGCACTATTAATGGAAAAAGGATGCTCTTTGGTGATTCATGAACATGCTCTTCAACATGCCTGGTCATTTTAGATTTCCCATGAAATGTCATGAAAAGCAGTCTGAACATATAAAAGGCTGTTAAAAGTGCTGCAAGAGCACCCAGGCCCCAGAAGAACAGGTTCCCCTTGGTATAAGCCTCCAATAATATTTCGTCCTTACTGAAGAACCCGGCAAACGGCGGGATACCCGCAATTGCAAGAGTACCGATAAAAAACGTTATATAAGTTATCGGCATGTACTTCTTTAAAGCGCCCATCTTTCTCATATCTTGCTCACCTCCCAGGCCATGAATCACGCTTCCTGAGCCAAGGAATAGTAGTGCTTTGAAAAAAGCGTGTGTAACCAGATGGAATACACCGGTAATGTATCCTCCCAAGCCACAAGCAAGGAACATATAGCCGATCTGGCTTACCGTAGAATACGCAAGAACCCTCTTAATATCATTCTGCACAAGACCAATAGTCGCTGCAAATAGAGCAGTAACACCCCCTATCACCGCTACAACTGTCATTGTGAATGGAGACAAGGTATATAATACGTTACACCTTACGACCATGTATACACCGGCCGTAACCATTGTTGCCGCATGTATCAATGCGCTGACCGGAGTGGGACCCTCCATGGCATCAGGAAGCCATACATAGAGTGGAATTTGTGCAGATTTACCAACAGCGCCTACGAATAGTAAGAGTGTTATAATCGCGGCAACGGTACTACCTATTTGCAGATGTTCCGGAGCAGCGTGAAATACTTCAGTAAAGTCTATGGTATGAAAAGTTACAAATATCAAAAGGATGGCAAGAATAAAGCCAAAGTCCCCTACACGGTTTACAATAAATGCCTTCATTCCTGCGGTTGATGCCGATTTCTTCTCAAACCAGAAACCGATTAAAAGATATGAACAGAGTCCAACACCTTCCCACCCTATAAACATGAGAAGGAAATTATTAGCCAGAACAAGAAGTAACATTGAAAAGGTAAATAAATTCAAATATGTAAAGTATCTGTAGAAACTTTCATCTTCATGCATATAGCCTATAGAATACACATGGATAAGAAACCCTACGCCGGTAACTACCAGTATCATCACAACCGAAAGCGGATCTACCTGCAAACCGGCAATCGCCTTGAATGCACCAGAGCCGATCCAGGTAAAATAATCTTTTTCAAACACCCGGTGTTCAGGTGAAAGCTTCAGCAGATCAAGGAGTACAAATACTGCAACAACAAACGATAAACCTATCGCAGCGCATCCTACAAAACCGACTATAGATTTGTTAAGCCTCTTTCCCAGGAAACCATTGATTATAGTCCCTGCAAGTGGAAATAAGAGTACTAAACAGATTAAGTCTAAAAAAGAGTTCCCAAATGGGTTTGACATTATATTTATCCTTTTACCACTTCATTATGTTTATGTCGTCTACATTAACAGTAGCTTTGTTTCTAAACAGGGCAATTATTATTGCCAGACCAACAACCGCCTCCGCCGCTGCCACAGTCATTATAAAAAAAACAAAAATCTGGCCATCCATAGAATTCTGTTGACGCGAAAATGTAACAAATGCGAGATTTACCGCATTCAACATCAATTCAATACACATGAAAATAACGAGAGCGTTTCTTTTAATTAAAACGCCCACTGCCCCTATCGTAAATAGGATGCCGGAAAGTATTAAATACCAGGTCAACGGGACGGTCATAACTCTTCTTCCTTAATAATTTGTTTTTTTGCTAAAACTATGGCCCCTACAATAGCAGCAAATAGCAGTATAGATGCAATTTCAAAAGGTAAAACGTATTTTGTAAACAACATTTTACCGACAAGCTGTGTGTTACCTATCTGATCCATGACCTCCGGAGTATACTCACCTTCTGCGCCTTGAAAAATGGTTCTCGCCATTATAATACCTATCATGACAACAAGAACCAAACCGAGAATGATGGCAGCAGGTTTCTGCATCGGCAACTTGTTCCTGTCTTTTTCCAATTCATCTTTATTTAGATTAAGCAACATGATAACAAAAACAAAAATCACCATTATGGCGCCGGCATATACCATGATCTGTACAGCAGCAACAAACTGAGCATGCAACAGTACATACAAGACAGCAAGAGAAACCATTGTTTGGATAAGAAATACTGCGCTGTAAATCGGGTTCTTTTGACAAACTACGCCAATAGCACAGGAAACCGTAATCAAACTCATTATTATGAACAGTAAACTTTCTAACATGTGATTAGACCTTATTTAGATTTATTCCTGGGTTTTTTCTTAACTTTTTTCTTAATTGGTACTAACAGTTTTTCTTTATTAAAAATACGATCATTCGCGTTTCCTGTAGCCAGCTCATAGTCCTGCCGTAAGAATATAGCCTCCTCCGGACATACCTCCTCACAATACCCACAGAAAATGCAACGGAACATATCAATTTCATAAGTCTCCGCATACCGGTTGCCATTTTTATCTTCGGCACCTTCAAGCTTAATACATTCAGAAGGACAAACTGTAGAACAGAGCCCACAAGCGACACACTTCTCTTTGCCATCTTCGTCCCTCTGCAACTCATGCAAACCCCTGAAACGCGGATAAGGTGTCCACTTCTCATCAGGGTATTGCATTGTAATCACTTTAGATGGGCTAAGAAAATGCTTTAATGTAAGCGCCAAACCTTGTAATAATGGTTTTATCATATTTTAAGTTTTCTCAAGAAACCGTTTGAACAGTTTAAGCGGCTTAAACTGTTTAAACGGTTTATAAAAAAGTCATTACAACCCCTGTTATCAAAACATTTACTACCGCCACAGGAAGTAAAACCTTCCATGCAAACTGCATAAGTTGATCAATTCTGAACCTTGGGAAAGTGGATCTCAGCCATACGAAAAAGAATATGCACAGAGCCATTTTAATCAAGAACCAGACAACTGGCGGCAGGAACGGACCTCTCCAGCCACCAAAAAAGAACGTAACGCCAACTGCCGATACGGTAATAATATTTGCATATTCTGCCATGAAGAATAGCGCAAACTTCATGCTGCTATATTCTGTATGGAATCCTGAAACCAGTTCAGTCTCTGCTTCCGGTAAATCAAAAGGACATCTATTGGTCTCCGCTATGGCACTTATCGCGAACACGATAAAAGCTACAGGCTGCAACACAACAAACCACAAATGAGTTTGAGCATTAACCGTATCTACAAGGCTTAATGATTCCGTCATCATAATAACCCCTATCAAAGACAATCCCATTGAGAGTTCATAACTAATCATCTGAGCGGATGATCTCAACCCTCCCAGTAGTGAATACTTATTGTTAGATGACCAACCACCTAATAGGATACCATAAACACCAACAGAAGAAACGGCAAGGATAAACAGAATTCCTATGTTTACGTCTGCTATAACCATATCAATACTTACACCCATAATAGTGATAGTATCCCCAAAAGGAATAACTGCGACGGTTAACAGAGCAGGAATCATCGCTATTGCAGGCGATAATATAAACAAGATTTTACTGGCATTTGCCGGAATTATATCTTCTTTCAATATTAACTTAAGTCCATCCGCAATAGGCTGAAGCAAACCATGCCATCCCACTCTCATAGGCCCCAACCGAATCTGCATATGGGCCATAACTTTCCTTTCAACCCAGATAAGATAGGCGATGACCAGCAACAGCACACCGATGACTATCCCTATCTTAATTGTCGAGAGTATGGCAAAAATAATTACATTTGACATTTATTTTATTCCTTCAGTGTCGGGTCTCATACCCGTCAGCAATATTACGGATGCGGATTGAACTATTTGAGCGTTAAACAGTTTAAATCATTGTCATTTCAATACTATTTACTCTTAGATATTTTTACATTTGTGTATCCATCACCGCGCAGGTTATTAACAGGCACCCACTCGTAATTCTCAGAGACAAAAACAGCTCCTTCAGGCACCCTGCCTGTAGTTTTTACTTTGAGTTTTATATTACCGTGAACTGATTCAATTTTCACATTATCACCGTCCGCAATATTCGCTTTCTTTGCATCTTCCCTGTTAATCTCCACAAAACATTCTGAAGCGAGAGCGACAAGTGACTCTGAATTTCTGGAATATGTCCCCTGATGTCTTAAACTTGAACCTGTTAATAATATCAATGGATATTTTTTATTACTCTTAATTCCACTGTCTTTATTTCCAGTAACCTCAAATCGGTACATCTCTGCTTTAGTTTTATAGTATAACGAAAGTATCCAATGAAAACCTTTTCTCCGCAATCTGTTAACTTCAATTCCTTCATATGTAGGAACACTCTTTCCTATTTCGTCTACAATATCTTTGGATGTCGTATACTCAAATGCATGACCCATTTTTTCTGCCAGGGCACATATAATCTGCCAATCCGGTTTAGACTCTCCAACCTGCGGTATGGCTTTGTGTAACCGTTGCACAGTCATCACCATATTTGTAAATGTTCCGCCCTTCTCAACAAATGTTGACGAAGGAAGAACCACATCTGCCAGCTGTGCAGTTTCTGTCAGAAAGCTATCCTGAACAACTACAAATTCGGCTTTTTTAAATGCATCTTTTACCTTCTTGCCGTTCGGATAGTTAACTATAGGATTCTCTCCCATGACATAGAGTGCTTTTATTTTTTTCTTCACGGCTAGATCAAAAATATCACCGGAACTATTTTTCGAAAGCCCAGCAGATAGTTTCGCACCCCACGCGCTTTCAACAGCTTCCCTGTTTTCCTGATCGTTTATATCCAGATAACCCGGAAGAAAATCCGGTACAACACCCATATCATTTACACCTTGAGAATTATTATTCTCCCTTGAAAATACAATTGAAACTTTATCGGTATCACCTTTATTTACTAACGCACAAAGATTCATTAATGCCTCTATTGTCTCCTCACCTGATGGATCTTCCTCTATATCCTTTCCACAGATGACATAACAATTCCCAGCTTTTGCTATTGAAGAAGCAGCAGCCCTGATACTATCCTCCGGAATATTTGTTGCTTTGGACACCTTATTGATTTCCAGCTCTGATGCCTTTAACGATGAACTTAATTCTTTGAAATTATCTGTCTTTTCAGCAGCCTTTTCCAAATTAACAAGCTTTTCATCAACAATAACTTTCATCATTGCGTTTATCAATGTTGTTTGTGTCCCCGGCTTGTAATTTAAACGAAGAAGGTTTCTTGTCTCGCATCCAAATTCAACTTTTCGCGCATTAGCTATTATAACTTTTGTCTTGTTTACTCTTATTGCCTTTCTCACCATACTCCCGACAACGGGATGTGCTTCGCTTACATCCGCACCAACGAAGAATACCGTATCAGCATTTTCTATTCCTTCCAATGATGTTGACGCCATCCCATATGCGACAGAATTGTTTATCAAGCGGTTAAGCGAAGGAGATTTCATATTAGCAATATTATCTATGTTATTTGTTCCGATAACAGTCCTGCAAAACTTCTGGAACAGATAATTATCCTCATTAGTACATTTCTCAGAACCAATACCACCAATGGCATTACCTCCACTGTTTTTTATTATCTCACTGAATCTATTTGACACGTGATCAAGAGCATCTTCCCATGAAGCCGGACGTAATTTACCACCTTTTTTTATCAAAGGTGTTTTAATTCGCTTGTCTGAATTAATAAACTCGTGACCGAATTTCCCCTTTACACACAGATTACCTTCATTTACCCCCAACGACAGGTTTTCTTCCGCAGTTATCCTCATTACTTCGTTATTTTTAGTATTTACTACCAGAGAACACCCAACTGCGCAATACGTACAAACCGATGGAGTCTTCTTTAATTCCCAGGGTCTGGCCTTAAATTTGAGAGTCCGATCCTGCCACGAACCTGTTGGACATACTGATACACAGCCACCACAGAAACTACAATCCAATGGTTTATCAAAAGCTGTACCGATAACGGTCTTAAATCCCCTGTTTTGATAATCAATTGCACCAACACCCGCAATTTCCTTACACACTTTAACGCACCTGCTACAGAGAATACATCTGTTAGAATTATACTCTAAGAGAGGATTGTCCCGCCTCATCTGATCGTCCAGCCTTGCACTCTTAAATCTACCCGGTTTTAATTTGAGATCATGCGTGATCTCCTGTAAACCACATTCTCCGGACTTATCACAAGTCGGACAATCAAGAGGGTGATGTGCCAGGAGATACTCCATAACAGACTTGGTATACTTCTCAGTCTCAGGGGTTTTAGTCTTTACTATCATCCCTTCAGCAACCGGCTGCGCACATGAAAATCTATGCCTCGACCTTCCCCGTTCAGTAACTTCAACCATGCAGAGCCTGCAGCCTCCATATTGGGTCAGCTTTGGATGATAACATAATCCCGGTATATAGATCCCGTTGTCCTTAGCGGCCTTAAATATATTCGTGCCTGCCGGAACACTGACATCCTTATTATCAATCGTAATATTTATCATAATTACTTAATTGCCATAAAATTGCATTTGTCATAACACAAATTACATTTAATACACTTCTCTCTGTCTATAAATGCAACTTCCTCACGTGATCCGGATATTGCATCCACAGGGCAATTCCTTATACAAAGCGTACATTTTGTACATTTATCGGGAATAACCGTATATTTATGAAGCGCAACACATGTTGCAGTCGGACATTCCTTATCCCGAATATGGACGAGGTATTCATCACGAAAATATCTGAGTGTAGACTTAACAGGATTCGGCGCAGACTGACCTAATCCACAAAGCGACATAGTCCTGACCTCATCACACATTTTCTCCAATACATCAATGTCTTCCTCTTTACCATCCCCCTGAGTAATTCTGTTAAGAATATCCAGCATAAGAACGGTCCCTATTCTGCATGGAGGGCATTTACCACAAGATTCATTTGTACAAAAATCGAGAAAAAATCGCGCCATGTCTACCATGCAAGTAGTTTCATCTACCACAACAAGGCTTCCGGATCCCATCATGGCTCCAGCACTTTTCAGTGATTCGTAGTCAATGGGAGACTCAAGATATGATTCCGGCAAACAACCACCTGATGGCCCTCCAATCTGCACCGCCTTGAATTTCTTCTTCCTGGGAACCCCTCCCCCAATATCAAACACAACCTCCCTGACCGTTATTCCCATCGGCACCTCGATCAAACCGGTATTCTTTATGTTACCTGTAAGTGCAAATATTTTTGTCCCCTTACTCTTTTCTGTACCAATTTTCGAATACCAGGCAGCGCCGTGCTTAAAAATAATGGGAATATTAGCAAACGTTTCAACATTATTTAAACATGTTGGTTTGTCCCACAAACCAGCTTCCACTGACTGAGGCGGCCTGGTCCTTGGCATACCGCGTTTACCTTCTATTGAAAACTGTAGTGCAGTCGACTCTCCACAGACAAAAGCACCCGCACCCTGTTTGATAATCATATCAAGACTATAATCACTATTTAGAATATTTTCGCCTAAATACCCTCTCTCCTTTGCCTGTTGAATAGCAGTTTCCAATCGTTCAATCGCCAGTGGATACTCCGCACGAATATAAATATAGCCACTCGTGGCGCCAATTGCGTACCCCCCTATCACCATGCCTTCCAGCAGGGCGTGAGGATCTCCCTCCATCAGACTCCTATCCATAAATGCGCCAGGATCACCTTCATCGGCGTTGCAGATTATATATTTTTTATCAGCAACATATTTAGCAGTCGATTCCCATTTCCACCCTGTATCAAAACCACCGCCGCCACGGCCCCTAAGACCGGATCTGCCGACCTCATTAATTACATCCTGTGGTGTCATATCGGATAGTATCTTTTCTAATGCTTTGTATCCACCTTGTGAAATGTATTCATCAATGCTATTCGGATCGATCATCCCGCAGTTCCTGGTTACGAGCTTCAACTGATTTTTATTTTGTTCAAGATCATCAAAAGACGGTAAATCTTTATATTTTTTAGTCTCTGGCTCATCAAAACTCATTTGTGCCATAGCATATTTCTTTACTATATTGCCTTTTCCTACGTGTTCTTCTATTATTTGCGGTACTATATCCGGTTTTACTTTCGCGTAAGTAACACGGGAGTATCCGGGCATGATCACATCCACAAGAACCTCATGTGAACACATTCCAATACAGCCGGTACGCACTACATCAACCGGGCGATTTTGTTTTTTCAACTCGTTTTCTATACTTTCCAAAACAACCCTGGCACCAGCCCCCAAGCCACATGTACCCATACCAATTATTATCTTAGGCCTTTTCGGTGCTGTGTTTTTCTTTACCGTTGATATTCTTTTCTTCACCATCTTCATTTTTGTTTTCCGTGTTTCCCGGTACTCTGGATTATACCGCCAACACTGTCAGGAACAAGATTGCCATGAACATCTCCATCTAACGTCACAATAGGGGCCAGAGAACAAGCACCCAGACAAGCAACTTCTTCAAGGGTAAACATCCTGTCTTCAGTTGTAGAACCCACCGCAACATTCAGCTTTTTGGAAAATTCACTTGTTATTTTAGTAGCCCCTTTAACATGGCAAGCCGTCCCACAACATACTTTAATCATATGCACACCTATCGGTTCTAAGCGAAACTGCGAATAAAACGTTGCAACCCCTATAATTTCACTGGGGCTGATATTCATCCTTTCAGAGACAAGGTTGACTGTAGCTTCTTGTATGTAACCATATTCATTCTGTATCTTTTGCAAAACAGGGATTAAAGCGCCATCTACACCTTCATAACTATTTATTATTTCTTCCGCTTTAGATAAATCTATGGTTTCTTTTTTTATTATTTGTTTTTTTCTTTTACCCATTCTCTTTAATCTCAAGAACCCTAACGGTCAATTTCACCTAAGACAATATCCAAACTTCCGATCACAGCAACGACATCAGCAAGCAGGCCACCTACCACCATCTTTTCAAGCACCTCTAAATTAACAAATGAAGGAGGCCTGATTTTAATTCTATAGGGATTCTTCGTTCCGTCACTGACTATGTAATATCCAAGTTCACCTTTTGGAGCTTCTACACAGGCATATACTTCACCAACCGGAGGACAAATACCACCGGTTACCACTTTAAAATGGTGAATGAGAGACTCCATACTTTGCTTGAGATTCTCTTTTTTTGGTAAAGCAACGTCAGGTATGTCTGCAATATATTCACCATCAGGAAGATCATCCATGGCCTGGCGCACAATCTCATTGCTCTGACGCATCTCTTCCAGTCTTACCAGATAACGATCGTATACGTCACCGTTTTTACCGACAGGTACAATAAAATCCATCTCATCATATGACGAATATGGTTCAGATTTTCTAACATCCCACTTGACCCCGGAACCCCTTATACACGGCCCGCTCAATCCATAATTTATTGCATCTTCCGCAGAAACCACTCCAACCCCTTTCGTCCTCATTAACCATATTTTATTCTTTGTCAGAAGGGTTTCATAATCCTTTAACCTGGCCATGAAAGTGTTAACAAAATCTCTTGTCTTTTCAATAAAACCATCAGGCAAATCCCTCGCAACACCCCCTATCCTGATGTATGAAAGGTTCATTCGTGCACCTGCAACCATTTCAAAAAGATCATTGAGTGCTTCCCTCTCCCGGAAGCAATAGAAAAAAACAGTCATTGCGCCTATATCAAGTGCATGGGTTGCCAGCCATAAAAGATGTGACGATATCCTGGTGAGTTCACACATAATGACTCTTATATATTGTGATCTTTTAGGGACTTCAATATCCAGCAACTTCTCTACCGCAAGAGCATATCCCATATTGTTAGACATTGGCGCCAGATAGTCCAGACGATCTGTAAGGGGAATAAACTGATGGTATGTTTTATGTTCTGCAAGCTTTTCTATACCGCGATGAAGATACCCGATATCAGGTGTGACCTTAACTACAGTCTCGCCGTCCAGTTCCAGCAATAGCCGCAAAACACCATGCGTACTAGGATGCTGCGGGCCCATATTAATAGTCATTACCTGTTCTGTAGACGTCATTATTTTTTTTCTCTGTAAATACCCTTAAGAGACGCTGGCTGTCTGCCTTTAAGTGGATAATCTTTTCTCAAAGGGTGTCCCTCAAATCCTTCCGGAGTTAGAATTCTCTGTAAATTTGGGTGGCCCTTAAAAATTATACCAAACATATCGTAAGCTTCTCTTTCATGCCAATCTGCCGTCTTCCAGATATTTGTAACAGTATCTATCCTGGGATTCGAAGCAGGTATTTTCACTTTAAGCCGCACTCTATGATTCAATTTTATAGAATATAAATGATAAACAACTTCAAAGTTATTTCTGCTGCCCAAACGGGTCAAATCAACACCGCATAGATCCGAAAGATAATCAAATGCAGTCTCACTGTCCTCACATAGAAATCCAGCAACCCTTTGGATAAAATCCTTATGGATGTTTATAGTTAATTCACCTCTGAATGTTTTCCCATCTATTACGGCCTCCGGATACCTGGCCTTTAGTTTTTTTCCTATTGCAATATCTTCAGTCATGGCTTTAATTTATTGTAGAATAAGTTAACTCAATTAGTTACTTATCTTCGTTATCCAGAACAGATTCACCTTTTATCTTCTCTTGTAATTCCATTATTGCATGTATTAATGCCTCCGGCCTTGGTGGACATCCCGGTAAATAGATATCAACAGGAACAATCTCATCCACGCCTTGAACGGTAGCATATGTATCAAAAATACCGCCGGAAGACGCACATGCACCCATTGCGATTACCCACTTAGGTTCCGGCATCTGGTCGTAAATCTTTCTCGTCACAGCAGCCATTTTATATGTAACGGTACCCGCAACAATCATCAAGTCAGACTGCCGCGGTGAAAATCTAAATACTTCAGCCCCAAACCGGGCGAGATCATACCTTGGTGCCACTGAAGACATCATTTCGATAGCACAACACGCTAGACCAAAAGGCATAGGCCAAAGTGAATTTTTCCTGGCCCAATTAACCACCTTATCAATGTTTGTAGTAAGTATATTATCTCCAAAAACTGTCTCTATTCCCATTCAAGACCACCTCGTTTCCAGATATAAACATAGCAAAGCAGCAAAATCACAATGAATATTGCCATCTCAATTAAACCAAATATTTTTAATGACTTAAATGCAACCGCCCATGGATAAAGAAAAACCACCTCGATATCAAATACAACAAACATCATTGCAATTAGATAAAATTTTACAGAGAATCTCTCTCTCGCAGTACCTGTTGGTTCTACACCACATTCGTACGGGGAAAGCTTTTCGGCAGACGGCTTCTGGCGACCGACAGAAGCGGACAATATGAGGTTAGAAACGGCAAAACCCATTACTACTAAAAGCAGAATCAGAATTGGAAGGTAACTCACTAACATAAGTAGTTATTATTTCAATATTTATAATTAAAATTACTGTTTTTTGGATGACGAATACATCATTTTTTTAAGCAAGAAGCATATCATAAATAACAAATTAGTAAACAAAATATTTTACCTGCCACTCTGACAATATGCATTAAACATTTACCTCCTCTTTGCCATCGTTATAATGGCTGACTACCTGCCGCTTCCCTTCTGTCGTATATCCGCTTATATGAATCTCTCCTGTGGATCCAATCACTTCCCTGGCCAAATCCATATAATCCTGTGTACCACGGCTATCAGGAGCGTACAATGTAATCGGCTGTCCTGAGATAGGGCATTCCGCAAGCTGGGTGTTCTCCCTGATAATAGACTTGAATAATTTATCATGAAACTTATCGCTGATCGTCTCCACCACCTTATTGCTCAGATTTGTTCTTTTATCAAACATACAGGCAATAATGCCTGTAACTTCAAGAAGAGGATTTAGTGTGTCCTTGACTAGATTTACCGTATTAATCAAAGTAACCAGGCCATTAAGAGCCATTACCTTTGTTTCCAACGGTATAAAAACTTCTCTCACCGCTGATAACGCATTAACGGTAAGTAATCCAAGCGAGGGAGGGCAATCCAGAATGATGTATTCAGCACAGCAATTACTATACAGATAATGATCCTTTAAAAGATCAATACTTTTTTTCAATATAGTATCATTTTCCAGCTTGTTTGCTAATGTTCGTTCAATTGAGGCCAGGGTGACGTTTGCCGGGGCAATCCACATATCTTTTACACAGGTGTCGTGTAAAATCTCACTTATGGGCATTTCATCATTGAATACATTAATCATTGATTTGTGCAGATTATAAATATCTATACCCAACCATGAGCTTGAATTGCCCTGTGGATCGAGATCTATTAAGACTACCCTTTTGCCAAGCTTTGCCAGACAGGCGCTTAAATTAACGGCTGTCGTTGTTTTGCCGACACCCCCCTTTTGATTTATTAACGCTATAGTCCTCAACTAAACTCCCTTTACTATTTGATAAGTTTCTCCAGATCTTCTATATCCTTACTATCGCCAACAACAACCAGAATATCTTTTTCCACCAACACATAATCGGGGGTCGGTAAATCCTTAACCTCCTTTTCAACAAATTCCCCTTTATCACCAACCTTCTCTTTTATCTTTTTCATGATCATAATTACATTAATGCCGTATTTAGATTTAAGGTGGAGTTCCCTAATGGATTTTCCGATAAAATCGCCCTTTACCACTATCTCCGCCAGATTATAGTCCGCGCCTAAATCAATATAATCTAATACTCCGGGAGCAAAAATACTGTTAGCAACCCGAAGCCCCATATCCTCTTCAGGAAATACGACTCTCGTAGCGCCCACTTCCTTCAGTATCTGCGCATGTAATCGGGTACAAGCCTTGGCAATTATTTCATTAATACCAAGATTCTTCAATATAGCGGTCGTTAATATACTGGACTGAACATCCTCTCCTATACATACAACGGCAACGTCAACATTTTCGATACCACTTTCCTTTAACGCTTCTTCATCAGTACTATCCAACTGTAATGCATCGGTAACAATATCTCTTATCTTTTCCACCAGTGTGATATCCTTATCTATCGCAATGACCTGCACTCCCTTGGCCCCCAGAACCTCAGCAACCTTAAACCCAAACCGCCCTAAACCGATTACGGCAAACTGTCTCATACTTATACCTGAATCCTTATATTTAACGCCTTACTGTTCGACAGTCCTACTGTCGAACAGTCGTTAGATTTAAACTATCAGCCCACAACTATACTCTCTTCCGGAAAACGGATTTTGCTTTTGGCAATCTCTTTACCGAGGACTAACGCCAGGGTCAATGGCCCTATTCTGCCGACAAACATTAATATGCTTACTATAACCTTTCCGATAGCGGATAAATCAGCACTTAATCCCGCACTGAGACCAACAGTTCCAAACGCCGAAAACGCTTCAAAGATAACCGTATGAAAAGGTGCCTCCTCTGTATATAGCAAAATTAAACAAAACAGTAATGTTGTTAATAAAGAAAGTGTTGCGATAGAGACAGCTTTTTGTACTGTTCGTCTGTGAATTGTACGATCAAAAATCTCTACCTCTTCCCGACCTCGAAACATGCTGTATACCACTGCTAGAATAAGAAAAAAAGTACCTACTTTAATCCCCCCGGCAGCGGAACCTGATGCGCCGCCTATAAACATGAAAAAAATAAAATATAAATAAGTAGGCGCTGCGAGACTGCTGATATCAACCATCGTAAATCCAGCAGTTCTGGTTGTTATGGATTGAAAAAAAGAGACAAATATCTTATCCCTAGTTGAAAACAGGTCTAAGGTATTATTAGACTCAAACAGGTAGTAAAGAATTGCCCCCACTATAATTAAAATCCCCGTCACCGTCAACACTATCTTGGTATGTAAATTTATCTTCTCTTTTTTGCCTTTTTTTAAAAAAAATAAAAAATAACCAGAAAGGTTGGACAAAACGATAAATCCCAGCCCGCCTGATACAATAAGAAGTCCAATAGTTACGTTAACAACTAAATCATTGCTGTAACCAATCAAACTATTGCTGAAAAGTGAAAAACCCGCATTGCAGAATGCGCTGATTGAATGAAATATAGAAAAGAATATATAATCATCGAACGTTTCATGAGACCAATGAAACGCCAGCACAGTAGCCCCGATAGCCTCAAGAACAAATGCAGATACTATTATAAAGAAGATTGTTTTCCTTATTTCACCATTCCCTGTATTGAGTACACCCTTCATGGTAACCTCTTGAGAAATTAGCAGTTTCTTGCCAATTGCCATACTGAAAAAGGCATAAGAAGTCATGATACCCAATCCACCAAGCTGCATGAGAACCATGATGACAACATGACCAAATCGTGAAAAATAGAGAGATGTGTCCCGGACTACAAGCCCGGTAACACAAAGCGCTGACGTGGAAGTAAAAAAGGCGTCTATAGATGGCGTTCCCTTTCCATCGACAGTTGACACAGGAAGCATAAGCAAAATAGTGCCTATCATAATCAAAATGAAAAAACTCGCACTGATAGCGACTCCAGGTTTTGTACTGAAACGCTTAAATACTTTCCCTGCCATTATTACATACCTCAACAATTATCACAAAAACATCAGGATTGATGCATTCAATACTTTTTGGCCCGAAAACTGTTTATGGTAAGTGTTACAACAATTATTGAGTTTAGATGATTTTTGACGCGGTAAATATACCCTCTCTCAAAACAGCAATATAAGGCAAGTTTCTATACCTGTTGTCAAAATCCAGACCGTAGCCAACTACAAATTTATCCTCAATCTCGAAACAACAATAGTCCGGCGCTATCGCTATCTCCCTCCTTGCCATTTTATTAAGGAGTACACACACCTTTATTGACAACGGACTATATTTTGTAATCATCTGTACTATTTCGGAAAGAGTTTTTCCAGTATCTAGTATATCATCTACTATTAGAACATGTTCGTCCTTAACGTTTATATTAATACTATGAATAATTTCTGTTTTTCCCTTTGGAAAAGTAGAGGCGCCTACATATGTGCTGGCCTTGATAGTGTCTATTTTGACAGCGAAAGGTATCTCCCGGATTAAGTCAGAAAGGAAAATGAGGCTACCATTTAAAATCCCGATTATAGTGAGATTTTTATGCACATAGTCATCGGCAAGTTTTTGTGCAAGCCCACTAACTCTATTTTTGATTTCAACTGTAGAGAACAAGACCTCTCTAATATCATTCTTCATAACTGCTCGCAAAGAATTTCTATGAAAAGAATTATACGATAAATGGTGTTTACTAAGTCTCTTTAGTACTAAGAAACGATATCAAATTTCAAAATATAACAGTGATACGCGTTATGTGTCAAACGATTTATTAGAAGATAAGTATCCGGCGCTTTCAGATTTTGTTAAATAAATAGGTTGATAGGATACAAATAAAGAATAGAATATATGCTTATAAAACAGAATATATAACTCAGGTATTATTCATTAAATTTATGCATAGGAAGTTCAATGTTTTGGTAGGAGCCGTCTCCTGACGGCGATCGTAAGCGTTCAAGTGCGATAATTCGGTCGCCAACCCGCCCCCGCCAGAATGATTGTCGGGCTGGCGAACGTACTGTTCGGTACGGGCGGGCGGGAGTTGGCTCCTACCTGCGTATTTATGCCGAAGGCTTAACTTGAAGAATCATAACATAGGAGGTTTCCATGTACGAGAAAAGTATTAAACCGCTAAATCAAGCAGTAGCGGAGGAGTTAAGTGGAGTGCATCAATATATGTATTTCCATTTTCATTGTAATGATCAAGGATTTGATCTGTTGGCTAATCTTTTCAGAAAAATAGCGATAGAAGAGATGATACATATCGAACGTCTTGCGGAAAGGATTTTATTCCTGAAAGGCGATGTTGAGATGCGGCCATCAACCAAGTCAGAAAAAATTAGTAATGTTAAAGATATGCTGTTAGCTGCGAGATCAATGGAAGAGGATAGCATTAAACTCTATAACGAACTCGCAATGGAATGTGGCTCTAGTGCAGATTCTGTTTCACGAAAACTTTTCGAGGAACTTGTCATTGATGAAGAACGCCACTATGGAGAATTCGACACAGAATTACAAAATTTAAATAGATTTGGCGAACAATACCTTGCCTTACAATCTATTGAGAGAAGTAAAATAGTGTCAACGCAAACAGAAGTAAATCTGACAAATCTGTAAACATAAGCATAAGAAATTCAATGTTGATAACACTTCGACTCCGCTCAGTGTGACGTCATCCTGAGCGGAGTCGAAGGATCGTTTTTGTACCAGTTGCGACAAACTTGCAATATTACTGGTTAAAATTGTAGTTAACTAATTTTCTCTGGAGGGAAAAATGCCTATATATGATGATATCCTTGCGACCATTGGAAGAACACCCGTTGTCAAAATAAACAAAATACCTGACGGGAAGTGTGCAAACCTTTTTGCCAAATTGGAAATGTTTAATCCTGCCGGTAGTGTTAAAGACCGTATTGGCCTGGCAATGATAGAGGACGCAGAAAAAAAGGGTTTGTTAAAACCCGGAGATACAATAGTAGAACCCACATCCGGCAATACAGGAATCGCACTGGCAATGGTCGCTACAGTCAAAGGGTACAAAGCGGTCTTTACCATGCCTGAAACTATGAGCCTGGAGAGACGTGCACTTCTCAGATATTTCGGGGCTGAAATTGTCCTGACAGAAGGCCCTAAAGGTATGAAGGGGGCCATAGAAAAGGCAGCAGAACTGGTAAAAGAAAAAGGTTACTTTCAGCCTCAACAATTTGATAATCCTGCAAATACGCAAGTCCACAGGGAAACGACAGGGCCTGAAATAGTTGAGGATTTCGAGGGTAAAGAGCTTCATTGTTTTGTTGTCGGGGTCGGCACAGGCGGTACAATATCCGGCACAGGAGAGGTGTTGAAGAAGCATTTTAGTAATATAAAGAATATAGTTGTTGAACCTGCAGAATCTCCGGTTCTGTCCGGAGGACAACCGGGGCCACATAAAATCCAGGGAATTGGTGCCGGTTTTGTGCCAAGCATTTATAATAATGAGGTAGTTGATGAAGTTCGTCAGGTTAGCAATGAAGAAGCGTTCAGCATGGCGATACGCCTTGCGAAAGAGGAAGGTATCTTCTGCGGAATCTCTTCCGGTGCGAATATGCACGTTGCGTTACAAGTTGCCAGAGAGGTGGGGCCCGATAATAATGTTCTGGTAATTTTACCTGATACTGGAGAACGTTATATCTCTACTGATCTATTTAAAGCAGTAGAAAAGGACTAAAATGTACAACTCTATAAACAGTGATAAAAATGCACCCCGTCTAAGTTATATTACCAAAGCACTCAGTGACTCATATGAAAGGCACGGTGGTATTAATCATCTGGAGGGGCCTAATCTTCCATCAAAGTTAGAAGTTGAAAAGCTGGTAAGACTGCTCTCTACAATCATGTTTCCAGGTTTTTATGAGGAAGTAACAGGTAATAAAGACCATCTGGATACGTACCTTATGACACAATGCTCCAGTGCGCTGGAATGCCTGTCTGATCTAATACAGAAGAGCTTGAGGCATGAATGTAAAGAGGGACTTAATTGTGTCCGTACAGAAGGAGAGTGTTGGGATTGTGCAATGGAGATTTCATACCTTTTACTTGAAAACATCCCTGAGATTAGAGAGATCGTAAACCAGGATATTCATGCAGCATATAGAGGAGATCCTGCCGCAGCAAGCTATTTTGAGGTTGTATTAAGCTATCCATCAGTAAGGGCGATATCTGTTCATCGCCTGGCCCATTTCCTGGAATTGAGGAAAGTACCTTATATACCCAGAATGATGAGCGAATACATTCATGAAAAAACAGGGATCGATATTAATCCTGGGGCAAAAATAGGACCGGGATTCTTTATTGACCATGGGACTGGCGTCGTTATTGGAAGTACAGCTGTTATTGGCAGAAACGTAAAGTTTTATCAACATGTCACATTAGGGGCCTTCAGCCTGACGGACGTTGATAAAATCAGGAAAGAAAACAAAAAAAGACACCCTACTATAGAGGATGATGTAACCATCTACGCAGGATCTACAATCCTTGGTGGAAATACTGTAATCAAAAAAGGTTCTATCATCGGAGGTAATGTCTGGCTGACACGATCCGTCCCTCCATATACGACGGTAACCGTTGATTCACCTTATCTAATATTCAAACACAAAGATAAGGTAGAAAAATATGAAGTGGACTATCAGATTTAAGACTTCATTCATTCAACTTATTATTATGTGTCAGGTTATCCGGCGGACTTACTACCACAGAGAAATCCTTATCCATCACATGGGTATAAATTTCAGTGGTCTTGACATCGGCATGACCCATGAGTTCCTGAACGATTCGAATATTAACTCCGTTTTCCAGCATATGAGTTGCAAATGAGTGTCGAAACGTATGGCAGCTGACACGTTTCGTAATCATAGCACGGTCTACCGCCATCTTTACCGCTTTCTGTAGTCCTGATTCCAGAACATGATGTCTCCGCTTTACCTTTGAACGGGGATCGATACTCAAATTTTTTGAAGGAAAAAGATATTTCCAGCGAAATTCCCTGGAAGCATTGGGATATTTTCTTGATAAAGACTCCGGAAGATAAACCTCACCAAAACCATGCGCCAAATCCTGCTCATGAACCTTCCTCACTCTTTCTACCTGTTGGCATAATGGTGATATTGTAATACCCGTCAGACCTGATCCATAAGTTTTAAACCTTGTGCAGGCCTGAATTTCCACTTGTTTTTCATAATATAATCTATTAGCATACCGACATGGAAAATTTTCCATATATTCACAATGTTAGGTAAATAGAACTAAAATTCATCATGAAAGAAAAAGTATATCTTGACTCCACCTTTCCACGTTACTACTTCGAGCAAAGGGAATCGTTAGCATCCTTCATTGAAGTAACAAGAAAGTGGTGGTCAGAAATGTCTGGCAACTATGATATTTTCATCTCGGATTCCGTTCTACAGGAATTGAATGCTGGAAGTTATCCGCAAAAAGAAAAAATTATTGGATTCGTTTCAACAATTCCATTGCTCCCAATCGCAGATGGCCTTGAGCAAATTATAAAATTTTACATTGACAATTATGTCATGCCGAAAACTCTTGTAGGTGATGCAATTCATCTTGCATATGCTAGTTATTATGACATCGATTATCTTCTTACATGGAATTGCAATCATCTCGCTAATGCAAACAAAAGAAAGCATATACAAATCATCAATGGTCGCCTTGGCTAATCAACACCTCAAATCATTACACCGCTTGAACTATTTTCAGAGGAGGTCGAAAAATGATCCAATCAGAATTGCTTAAAGAAAAATACAGAATCCAGAAACTCCTTTCTGAGGAAAGTGCCTCAATTCATGAATACTTACAGCACTCTCAACTTGCTGCCAAAGCGATCGCAGATTCATACGGATTCCCTCTCCGTTACGTTGAAATGCCTAACAAGCGCATGAAGCCAACCACCAATAACCATGCGATTTAATATTTTTCGAGGCTGCCTCACCTGGTCTTTGGAGTCAAACCTTGATTTGTGATTAGTGTCATAAATCTGTATTTATTGTTGACAGTCGCTAAGATAGAATGTTTTACTTGTAAATGGTAAAATATATTTGCGCAAGTTGTTATAAATCAAGTAAATGATGAAATATGCTTATATTTGAATGGGATCCAAACAAAGCCAAAAAGAACATAAAAATTCATGGTATATCTTTTGATGAGGCAAGCACAGCTTTCAAAGATACCTTATCATTAACAATTTATGACCCTCTGCATTCAGATGAAGAAGATAGATTTGTTTTGATTGGCAGTTCTTATAAAAATCGCCTTCTGGTAGTTGTTCATACAGAAAGAGAGGATAAAATCAGAATAATAAGTGCAAGAAAATCAACAAAAAATGAAAGGAAAAAATATGAAGAGAATGCGAAAAGATCAAGACATGCTTGAAGAATATGATTTTAGCAATGGAATTCAGGGGAAATATGCTGAAAGATATGAAGAAGGAACAAATGTTGTTGTTATTGATCCAGATGTTGCAAAATTCTTTCCTGATCATGACTCTGTAAATCAGGCACTACGCTCACTGGCTGAAATCATTAAAAGTCAAAAAAGCCTAACAAATCAGTAGAGCCAACCCCTCAGCCATTTGCGATTCGATTGTTTTTAGGCTCTTTGTTTATCTTATTCTTATCTATTATTTTATTTGCCATACGGGGTTGCTCACTTCTAGCGTTGGCCAAAAAAAAATTGACGAATCAGCATCGATCATGGTATCGTATTACAAATATATTATCGATGGAGGATTGTCATGCAAACAGTAACAGTGTCGCCCAAATTTCAGGTCGTTATACCGAAATCAGTCCGAGAAACTTTACATCTTAAGCCTGGTCAAAAAATGCAGGTTGTGGAATATGAAGGCCGGATTGAATTAATTCCTGATAGGGATATAAAAGAACTCCGAGGTTTTTTGAAAGGCATCAATACAAAATTCCAAAGGGAGGATGACAGGGTATGAATGTTGTCGATTCTTCCGGTTGGCTTGCGTATTTTGCCGATGAACCACATGCGAAACATTTCCATAAGCAGCTCAACACGCCTTCCACCTTGGTGATCCCCACGGTATCGCTTTATGAAGTTTTCAAGGTAGTATTGCGGGAATCAACAGAAAATGAAGCCCTACAAGTTGCCGCCGCAATGCAAAAAGGCAAGGTTGTCGAGCTCTCCACTTCACTCGCAATGGCTGCCTCAAAACTTAGCCTGAAACATAACTTGCCAATGGCTGACAGCATTATACTTGCAACAGCAAGAGAGTATGAAGCTGTTCTTTGGACGCTGGATTCAGATTTCAAGAATATAAAAGGTGTTAAATATTTCTCAAAAAAATAAAAAAAATGGCCAACAAAAAAATTAAGGCGGACAGGAAGAAGCGTTGCGTTTTTTCCTGTAAGGATTTTGGCCTGCCGCTTATTTAGGTCGTTATCAAATTAAATGGCCTCTCACAACATATCATTGACAATGTATATACATTAGATATACTGATATTATGGTTATTTGGGATGAAAGGAAGAACATAAAACTAAAGCTAGAGAGAAATATTTCGTTCGAAACAGTTTCTGACATTATATTAAATAAACAGTACTTGGATATCTTAGATAACCCTTCGAGAGCAGACCAAAATGTATTTGTCATTGAACTTAACAAATACATCTATGCAGTTCCTTTTATAATCGACAAAGAATCAAACATAGTTCTTAAAACTATTTTCCCAAGCAGGAAATTAAATAAAAAATACGGAGGAAAGAATGATTAACAATAAATTAGATGATTTTGAAAAAAATATTGAAAAAAATATTTCAAATTTCAAAAAAGTGTCCTCAAGAAAACTCAAAAAAATTGAAGATATTATTCAAAAAGCTAACGAAAAGAAAAATATTAGTCTCAGGGTAAATAGCCAGGATTTAGAACAAATAAAACTAAAAGCCGAACGTGAAGGAATTCCCTATCAAACCCTAATTTCAAGTGTTTTGCATAAGTTTGTAACTGATCAACTTATCGATCAAAAAAATATTATTAAAAGCATTCAGTTGTTAAATAAACAAAAATTGATAACAAAATAATTCAGGTGACGCTAAAAAAGCAGCGCACCTGATTATTCCGTTATTGCTTTTAGCTTAATGGATTCAAATATAACTTGACAACAAGTATCCACTTGGATACATTCGATGAATGAATACTATATTACGCACAAAGGTCTTTGATGTATGGCTTTTAAAACTCAAGGATGCTCGTGGTAAAGCTCGTATTATCGAAAGAATTCGTTCTGCTGAGAGAGGTAATTTCGGGGATTGTGAATCTATCGGTAACGGTGTTTCTGAAATGCGTATTCACTTTGGTCCGGGGTATCGGGTGTATTTAGCACGTAGAGGTGAAGTTGTCTTTGTGCTACTTTGTGGAGGATCAAAACGAGGTCAACAACGTGATATTACTAAGGCTAAGGAAATGATCAAGATAATAAGAGAGGAGTAAAACGTGAAAGATATTAATGAATTGGGCCTTGCGGCGTTCGATGCTAGCGATTATTTAGATAGTGAGGAAACTATTGCTGAATACTTAACTGTTGCATTGCAAAACCCAGATCCAGATGTTTTTTTGGTTGCAGTACGTGATGTCGCAAAGGCTCAAGGTATATCTAAAGTGGCCACATGCACAGGACTTGGACGAGAAAGCTTATATAAAACACTTAAACCAGGCTCACATCCACGCTTTGATACTGTACGTCGCTTACTTAATGGCTTGGGGGTAAGACTTGATGTCACACCTTCACATACTCATGTCTGATAAATTGAATTTGTAATTATGGAGGCCTACGGATTTGCTGATAAAAAATTAGGGAATGAAGTGTTTGAACAATTTTTCAAATTCATCGAGCGAGAAGCTGATGATGACCGGCTATATGTTAAGAAAGCCGTAAATTGGGCGCTTCTAAATATCGGTAAGAGAAATATTGACTTACATAAAAGTGCCGGTCGAATTAGCCAGCCATATATGACTCTGTTGAATCCAGTTCAGCAAAATGGATTGCTAAAAATGCACTTAGTGAACTTAAAAAATCTGGCGTCAATATTTTGGATTATCCCAGGTATATATACAGGCCAATGGCGAACTACCTAATAATCCTGATTTTAGTTCATATTGTATTGATATAATTGCATGTTTAATAATAGGATTTATTTTTGGTATATTGAATTGGAATAGAAATGAAAAAGAATACTTATTAAGGAAAGACGAATTAACAAGGTCAGAAGATGATCTGAATAAGCAATAGAAGCAAGAAGAATGTAGATTTTAATCTTGATTTTTAATTTTTTTCTAACAAGTCACTTGAGCCAACCCCTCTGTCATTTGAGATTCTATTATTCTCAGGTTCTTTGCTTATTTTATTTTTATTCATTGTTTTATACGCCATACGGCGCCCCTCACTTTGACGTTAGCTGAAAAATATCTTGCTTAATCCTGAGTGATATTATAGTATCACTTTCATGAAGATTGAACTTGTCACAACACTAAAACGTCAAGCGACAAAAATACTGGCCGAACTACATGAGTCGAAAGAACCAGTTCTAATTACAGAACACGGTAAACCATCAGCATACCTTGTTGATGTTGAAGACTTTGAGTTTATGCAACGCCGAATGCATATTCTTGAAGGTTTAGCTAGAGGTGAAACAGCTATTTTAGAAAATCGCATTTATAGTCAAGCAGAAGCCAAAGAGAAAATGAGCAAATGGATCAAGTAATCTGGACTGAGCCTGCTTTATGTGACCTTGATGAAATTGCAGAGTATATTGCGCTTGATAAAGTTGGCGCTGCACAACGTCTAGTCCAAAATGTGTTTGATAGCGTAGAACGCCTTGAGACGTTTCCAGAATCTGGACGTATACCTCCAGAATTGGAAAGTTCGTTGTATCGTGAAATTATTGTTGGCCCATGCCGTATCTTTTATCGTTGTACTCAGCAAAAGGTTTACGTATTACATGTTATGCGTGGTGAGAGGCAACTACGAAAATATTTACTTAATGAACGATCACAAGAAAATAGCTAACAAACCAGTAGAGCCAACCCCTCTGTCATCTGCGATTCGATTATTTCCAGACTCTTTGCTTATATTATTTTTCATTGCCTCCCAGGCAAATTATCAGAGAAACTAGTCGTATTAGATAATGTGAATCATTTATTGTCAGAAACCGGTATTATATTCGGAGCTACAATATTATCACATGGAGTAAATAAATAAAGGACTCATGGCCACTAAGTTGGCGTCGATTTATAATAAGAAAGGTATATTTAGTAATTCCTTTATAATAATAACTATGCTGCTTACATAAACGTTATAAGCCTTGTTCCGGTGTTTATTGTATAATTCATGACTAAGGGTTCGCGAACCCTTAGATGATGTGTTTCTGAAAAATCACTGCAAAGCTCAGAAACGCGAAAAATCCTACTACATCAGTAATTGTGGTTAAAATAATGCTTGATGATTGGGCGGGATCTGCTCCAAGTTTTTTCATCACAATGGGAATAGCCGCACCGGCTATTCCTGCGGCAATCAGATTTACAATCATTCCTAAGCCAACTACGATTCCCAGAAACGGATTTGCCTGCCATAGCCAGGCAATCACGGCGGTTATCAGACCAATAATTACTCCATTAAGCGTACCCAAGATGGCTTCTTTCATGAGCAAACTTTTAAATCTGCCCCTCGGAATTTCCCGCATTACCAAGCCTCTCATAACAACAGCAAGGGTCTGTGCTCCCGCATTACCTCCCTGTCCGGCAACCACCGGCAAAAAGATTGCCAGCGCCGTTATCTGGTGAATGAGATCCTCAAAGATGGCAATGACACCAGCGGCAGCAAATGCGGTTGCCAGATTGATATGAAGCCATGGCAAACGTCTGCTAAGAGAAAACCATATAGACGAAAATGTGCGTTCCTCAGGCGCCACTCCTACCATCATCTGGATATCCTGGGCAACGTCTTCCTGTGCTTCCATGATCAACTTTTCTGCCCGTACAATACCGAGAAGGTGATTCTGGGCATCCACAACAGGAGCAGCAGAGTATTTTTGCACTTTTAAATCGTTGGCAACATCCTCTCTACAGGAAAAGCTATCTATAGCATAAACATCCTCTTTCATAATTGATCTCAAGGTAACATCTCTTGACGCTGCAATCAGGTCAAACATCCGCAATACCCCGACCAGCCGGTTGTCGCTATCTACTACATAGGCATAAGAAAATGACGTTTTTCTTCGTGCCATAGCCTTAATTTTATTAATAGCATCCTTTACTCTTATACCCACATGAAATGCCAGATAATCTCTACTCATAATTCGTCCGGCGCTATCTTCCGGAAATGTAAGCAACTCTCTGATAAGTTTCTTTTTGTTTTTTGGCGTTCTCTCAAGCAGATCACTTCTCAGCTCCTCAGGCAGGCTCAGGATGATATCACTGATTCTTTGAGGATCGAAATCGCCAATAATTTTTTCAAGAAATTCCGGTGGTAACTGTATTAAAATGGCCGCTACAAGATTTGGCGGCAGAGCAGAGATCACTTTTGCAGATAGAGCATGAGGAAGGACTTTCAGAATATCCAATATTTCAGCTTCATCCAGTCCCTCCATTATCAGGGCTAGTTTTTCATAATCGTCCTCGACCATCTTCCTGACGATTGATAATAATAATTCACTATCCGGCATTTTCTACCCTTTTCATTTTTAAATCTAAAATACCACAAATAAGGAATAAAAATTAAACGCGTTATGTTTTCACCGTATATAACCTTTTAATCTTTTTGCTTTATATCCTCATGTTTCTATTATTTATTTTCCGCTGAATTGTTGCTCTTCAGATTCATTTGCAACGTTATCAGCATTTCTTACATGAATATCACGTTGAGGGAATGCGATTTCGATACCAGCCTCTTTAAATCGACTATGAACAGCAGATTGAATTTCATGAATTGTCGCAAGGCGTTTATCAAGGTTGGGCAGATAGCAACGTAATGCCATGTGTAGTGTACTGTCCTCAAATTTCTGAAACATTGCAAAAGGAGCAGGATCTTTCAAGACCTCAGGGTGTTCGTTCGCAATCTGCAAAAGCAGTTCTCGTGCGTGATCCACGTCAGATCCATAGGCGATGCCCACATCAACGGTGAATCTATTCGTGCTGTTAGAGAGAGTCCAGTTAAGAATACGTCCGGTGATGAATTCCTTGTTAGGCACTACGTATTCCTGACGATCCCAATTGGTGATTGTTGTGGCTCGAATCTGGATTTTAGTAACCGTCCCTGACACATCTGAAACGGTTACGATATCGCCCACACGTATAGGACGTTCCAGAAACAGCACAATACCACACACAAAGTTTGCCACTATTTCCTGTAAACCAAATCCGATACCAACGCTGAGGGCCGCAAACAACCAACCGAACTGCGCCCAGTTCACTCCCATAATTTTAGTGATAGAGATTAAGCCTATTGTGATGAAAATGTACCGGCTGATAGATGTAATTGCGTAGCGACTTCCCGTCTGAATCGGCAGGTTCTGGAGAATTGCGATTTCGAGAACGCCAGGAAGGTTTTTCGCTACGACAGTCATAATCACTCCAACAACCAGACAGAGCATTAAATGAAACAGGGTAACCCATTGTAGCGTCGGACTACCATCAATTACTACGGTGTGTGACCAGAGATTTATTTTATAGAGGACATTAAGTGCTGGCAATACCGTCGCCCAGATTGCCCAGATTCCAATGGTCACGGAAATCCCGATAAAAGACCTGAGCAAATTTCTCGTCTGTTCTTTTACTGCTGAAAGGTCAACGACAGGTTCTTCAAATTGCAGCAAGGTGACTTCTGTTGTTTCGATTGTCTCTTCTGCTGCGCTCTTTGCGGCGGCGGCAGCAGCGGCTTTTCGTCTTTCCAACGCCTGTTCTAATGCAAATTTTCTCTCTTTTATGTAAAACCATCTGATACCTATATAATAAGCAATGACTGCCCCAAATAATATCCACAGGGTTTGCAGTAACTTAAGGCCTAACTGATACGCGACATAGTAATAGCCAAAAGCCGCCAATCCCGCCAGTGAGACAGGCAGTAGTATCGCGGCTGGATACCAGAGCCACGTCATGCGTGACAGCCATCCATTAGGATTTCCAGAGATTAAGTTTCCAAAAATACCTTTTTTAGGCTGAATTATCCTTTTTATGAAAACTGTAAAGGCCGCCATCCCAGTTATAAAGCCTAATCTTCCCAGACTGTCACGGAAATTATTATTGCTCTGGTATTCTACCAGGGCAGTGAAGAAACTCGCTATGGAAACAATCATAAGCAGCCAGAACAGATTATTACGAAGGATTTTTAACGTGGGTTTTTTCCACTTGAAGTGAGTTTCACCAAGGCCTTTTCTGTAGCAGACGGCTCTAAAAAACTGAAAACTCAGCATTAACCAGCTGGTGAAAAACAGCCCAAATCCACATGCCTTGACAAATTCTACAGATCCTTCCATCTTCAATAGCTGCCAGGAGATAAAGCCCAATACAAACGGAAAAGGTATGGCGGATAAAATGGTTATTAATAAGGCAAGAAGTGTATGTTTAAAATGATCTGTAGATATTTTCCCTATGTTATTAGATATCGCTTCCAGCTTTTTCTTGAGCTTGATTCTTATGGAAAAGAGCCAGAATGTCACTAATATGGCTATCCCGGATAACACCGGAGCATTTGTAAAGATGCTCAAACTGGCAATACCCAGGTCTTTCCAATTATACGGGGAAAACAACCAGTTAAATGAACTGATAAGCTTATGCCATGTTAACTTGCTAAAGGGAGGTGAACTGGGTACCCACATTAATTGCTCGTCCATAAAAGAGGCATAAACCTGAACATTTTTTATGTATTGATTCAACTCGGAATGAAATTCTCCCAGTGATTTAAGCAGGGTTCCATAGGCGATATCTAATTTGTTGAGAAGTTCACTTTTCTTAGTTAAGAGGACGGTAATTTCATTCTCAATATCCTTCCCGTTTGCAGAAGGAACAGGTTTTTGTACTTTTTCGCTCATAGTACGAGCTACTTCCTGAGGAATATTGCTCATCGGTCTGATTTGTTCATCTAGCCGGAATCGTCTCAATCTTGTCGCAATAACTTTCTTTCTTATTTCCTCATTGATTTTTCTCTTGCCGTTTAAATCCGGCAATCTTCTTCGTTGATCAAGCATGATCTGAACCAGGGCTTCATCCACGTTACCTGCAATTTCGATCTGTTTTTTTGCGTTTTCGTAATCAAGTTTGAGTTGCTTGAGATGATCGCTGAGTGATGTCCGTTGTGGAGTAATTTTACTGATGTACTGGGCTACATCCGTTAATTCGGCAGTATACTCCGCGTTTTCTCCGGCAAGTTCTTTTACCGCAGGATGTTTGTCTATGGCTTCGTGCTTAGCCGCTTCTGCAGCCAAGCTGGCTTGTTTAACTTCTTTCTCACGAAATTGGTTTACCATATCTCCAATGGCTTTTATAAGGCGCTCTGTGTATGATACCTTTATATTGAAAATATCGCGTGTGACAAGCAGTAATTCTCTTTTCACATCGAGGCTCAGTAGTTCTTGCTCTAGCTTGTTGATTTCATCTAAAGCTGAGCGTTGTCTGGCTTGCAGCAGTACTATTCGTGCGTTCGACTCCGTCGGGTTCTCTGCATTAAGTGGATCGACTTTGAGAGTTTGAGTATATTCGTCAAGCCTCTGTTTTGCCCCAACCAATTCACTTTGAATATTATCCGGACGCAGCTGGAGTTGCTGTATTTTCACTTCAATGCCGGACAGTTTGTTCCTCAGGGCTGTCAGGTCAGCTTGTTCTTTAGCAAGTCGTAGATCCAATTCCCTGGATGTGGTGTACTCAGCTATGTCAGCAGGTAATGGTTTATTTTGAATATCAGATTTTTGAGCCTCCTGTAGCTGTTCCCGGATTTTTCTGGTCTCTTCCGGAGTGACCTCAATATAACGTTTTAAATTTTCTGCTTCATTTTTGTGTCGTTGAGATAATGCCAGTTGATACAATGCGGCGCGATACTGTTCAAGCAATTTTGTGCGAAGGGCCTCATCAAATTCCGTTTTGCCTTCGGTTTCAGTAATCAGGGTTTTGACTTTATGAATATTCAGTACTTCAGTGGTGTATGAGGAAGCAATATCAAAGGATCCAGGAGATGGACTTAGCTGTTGGGCAGACAAATTCACGCTCCACAGACTCCATACCAGGATGAACACCGCCAAAATATTTTGTCGATACATAATTTTCATTGATTTATTAACGATTGATGTTAAATGATGAATCAAAAGTTGACGTGAATTTTATTATAAATCTGTAAACTCTGATAAATAGCCATTATCATCCGGTTTGGTTTTTGCGTGTAACACGTATGGCAATCCTTCCCGCCCGTACCGAACTGGCACGTTCGGGCGGGTAGGTTTGCTTTTGTGCATAAATGCAAGGCTAAAGCCTCGCCCTACGTCTCTGCTGACGATTCGGGTATAAAAAACCGTACTCGCAAAAACCTAACCGGATGCTACTGATAAATAGCAGGAATGCTATTTGCGATATCAGATGAAAAACATTTATTTCTTAACATTCTACTAAAGAAGCAACAACCTGCAAGTTGTTTTTGCATGCATTATGAAAAAATTCAATTACATGTTCTTCTACAATTCTATATTCTTACTTGCTGTCTCTCGTATTTTTATTCAGAAGGTTTAGACGATGTGTAGGTTATATCATTCATCACTCTCTTCATCATTCTCTTCATCACTCTCTTCATCACTCTCTTCATCACTCTCTTCATCACTCTCTTCATCACTCTGCATTAAATATTTGCTATTACATTCAGGGCATACACCATGAGTAAAATCTGCTTTTGTATGTTTGTGAATATACTCTTCTACCCGATACCAATATCCTTTATCATCACGAATGTTTTTGCACCACGCACATATCGGGATAAGACCTTGAAGTTTTTTAATTTTATTATTAGCTTTTTGAAGATTGACTACAAGTTTTTCTCTTTTTGCTTCAATTACTTTTCTTTTGGTTATATTGATAAATGAGGCCATCATTCCAACTACTAAACCTTTGTGGTTTCTAATACACGATGAAGATACTTCAACAAAAAATTTAGTGCCATCTTTGTGAAGAGCAATAAACTCTTCAGTTTCTCCATCAACTGCGTCAATGATTGAATGGATATCAGAAAATGTTTTAATTTCTTTTGAAGCAAAAAGATTAGATGCGTTATGTCCCAAGACTTCATTTTTATCAATAAATTCAAACATTCTCAAAAAAGATGTATTAACATACTTAATAATCCCTTCACGGTCAGTAATAATAATTCCACTTATATTAGATTCAATCGCATCAAAAACAATATTGAAAACATCATTGGTAGAATCAACATCAACGATATTTTCAACCAACACGTTTATATCTTGAGTGAACCGGGTTTGTGCTGTACCAAATCCTTGATTAATATGTTTCTTTAACTTTGCCATTCTGCTTATTAGAATTAATTCAGATTTATCTTATCTATGCTCTTTACAACAAGAACAGAACAATTACTATGTGTAATTATCTTTCGTGCAACACTACCGAGGAGAAATCTCTTCTTTCCCGTAAGACCTTTTGATCCTATAATTACAAGCTTGATTTTTCTTCGATAAGCAGTGTCAGTAACCATTTCCGCCGGATCGCCCTCAACACATAAAGCATTTGACATAAACGCTACCTTATGCATTTCTTGAAGGTGTGTTTTCCCTATGGCTTCAAAAGAAAATTCCGGTATGTTGATGGGATAGTCCCAAACATTAAGAAAAGTGATACTTATTTCTTTTGTCAGAAAATGAGATTTTAGAAATGTTGCTGCCGCTTTGGAATAGACGGAACCGTCTGTTGCTATAAGAATTCTCTTTAAGGTACGTATTTTTTTCTTTACAACAAGAACTGAACATGGAGCGTATGTCGCCACTTTTTGAGAAACTCCACCTAAAAAGAAAGATCTTGAGCTACTGAGACCTCGTGAACCAAGAATAATCAAATCAGTCTTAAATTCCTTTGCCTTTTCTATAATCTTATCCGATACATGTCCTTTTTCAATTACAGACGCCACGTCATCCCATCTGCTTTTAAGTTTTTCCACAATACGAGTGTTTTGCTTTTCAGCAGAAACAATATCTATGTCAATTTTTTCCTGCATTGCATCTTTAAATAGCTTATGATATACAGCGTCCAAAAACGGAGTAATATGTTTCCTGAGTGGCACTACATGTAACACTTTAATTTGTGGCATTTCTGCCAATGGAATCTTCAGAAGGAAATCTACTGCCCATTCTGAATTCTTAGAACCGTCTACAGCTAATATGATATTCATATGTTATGTAATCTCCAAGTAATCAATGTGAAACACTCCCCCAACTGCGGTCAGCAGAACAGCGCCACTTCGTTTCCCGGAACGACTTCGAGAGAGAGGAAAATGTCATCTTCTTGTTAATCAAAGAACATATCCAAAGGGAAAGTGTATGAGATGCCACCCAGTAAATCTCCATGTTTATTGTGCGGATGGCAAATAGTACAACCATCAGTAACTATAGAGACACTTGTAGCCGCTTGAAAATAATACTTACCGTCAACTTTTTCTACCTTTTCATAGAATGATTTCCCGTTAATAAATGCTCCGATTGCATCTCTTTCAAATTTAGTCCTCGGAGTATTCTCAGGATTATGCGGTTCACCGGTTGCGTCAAGCAATCTTGCCTTATACAATTCCTTCGTACCCATCTTCTCAAAAACTTTTTTTGATACAGTTAAAGCAGAAAACATGGTCTCATCTTTCACATACTCATCTGTGATAAGCACAATAAAAGCCTTATACATCTCGTCCAGCATTTCTACCGTCTGCCTTGCCCTCTTAGCGGCCTTTTCTATTCCAATATTTTCCACCTTAATATAGCGGTCATGTTTTATCTCTTTGGCTAACAAATCGAGACAAGATGAATTAAATACAATTGTACAGATAAAACATATTTCTAGAAACCATCTTAGCATAAAAACCTTTCTTTATGTATATAGAGTTAAAAGAAAGAATAAAAAATCTAAATCACTAACAACTTTGCTTAATGGAATACATTCTTCAGCTCTTGCATAATTAGTATCACATTTGTTAAATCACCAACGACACAAACTCTCTTTACATCAGAGCCAACTCCCTCCGGTAGCCTAAATATTACTCTGTTGAATTTATTGATTACAATTTCTTTTACCTACTGACCCCCTACACTATCCAAAAACCCTTCCAGCTTTCTAGTTCTCATAGGATGCTGCAATTTTTTCATCGCTGTTACCTCAATTTGCCTTACTCTTTCGCGGGTTACCATAAATCTCTTACCAACTTCTTCAAGCGTATATGCATAACCTCCTATACCGTAACGAAGCTTAATTATTTCCCTTTCGCGATAAGTAAGTGTTTCCAGTACGCTTTCTATCTTCTCTTTAAGCATTTTCTGGGAGACAGCTAGAAAAGGAGATTCCATCTTATCATCTTCTATAAAATCTCCAAAAGCACTATCCTCGCTTTCTCCTACTGCACAATCAAGAGAAATTTGATGTCTTGAAATTTTTAACACCCTTCTGGCTTCAGGCACAGAAATCTTTATCTCCATTGCCATCTCCTCAATACTAGGTTCTCTGCCGTTCTCTTGAAGTAATTTCTTTGAACCATTTCTTATTCTACTCATTGCCTCAAACATATGTACCGGTATTCGGATAGTTCTTGCTTGATCAGCAATCGAGCGAGTTATGGCCTGTCTTATCCACCAGATAGCGTAAGTACTGAATTTAAAACCTCTTCTATATTCATACTTATCAACTGCTCTCATTAATCCAGTATTTCCTTCCTGTATGAGATCCAGAAAACTTAGACCACGATTCCGGTATTTTTTCGCAATGCTTACTACCAATC
>JAIQZR010000024.1 GCA_021777035.1 Candidatus Scalindua sp.
ATAAAACATTAACAGGACACCGGTTACGGTTAAAAAAAGGAAAATAAAGAATGTTAGTCCGCCCAGACACCATGTGTACCGAATCTTAACAGCGTGCTTTGGAACCTTTACAGGATGCAAATGCAACCATACATTGCTTATTGTCTGAAGCGCCCTATTCCTAGGAGTATCCGTATAACCATGCCGAAATACGGATTTCCATACCTGAGTTTCCGTAAGCTTCCTGATCAAATACAAGATTAAATTCATTTAAGCGTCCCCTTTTAAATATCACTTATTAAACAAATCCACATCACTAACTCAACGCCCTAATCACTAACTGCTACCTGCGCCTTAGGTGACTTATTAATTCCTTCATTAGGTTCCCAAAATACGCGCCTCATGTTAATTGCATCCACTGGACAATCTTTGCAATTACCACATCTAATACATACATCAGTATGCCTTACTACAACTCCATCTCTACTGACATGAGGTCTATAGTCATCTCCGGTATCGGCATCGACCTGCTCCAGTGCATCAACCGGGCACACACTACTGCACCGACCACAGAGGATACAATCCTCAGCTACAACTTGAATGCTAAGGTCACACTTTAAACACCGTTCAGCCTCTATCTTGGCTTGCGATTCTGCAAATCCAAGCTCAACCAGGTCAAACGACCCTCTTTGTGACTTTGGTATTGTTACCATTTCCTCACGAGGAGTACTATCAAAATTACTTTCCCTCTCCTGGATGTAATCTCCTTCTATCAGGGTAACCCAGGTTTTATCCTTAGATTCCTTGAAGTCTTCCCCTCTTAAGTAACAATCGATCGATTTAGACGCCAGATGCCCCTGAGCGATACATTCAATAATCGTACTTGGCCCCAATGCTACATCACCACCCGCGAAGACACCTTTTTTACCGGTTTGCAGACCATCATCTACAACAAGTGTTCCCCACTTTGTAGCTTCTATCCCGCTGCCGTCGCCTAGAAATTCCAAGTCTGCTTCCTGACTAAGCGCCGTTATTATGCAGTCTGTATCAATTATAAATTCAGACCCAGAAATCGGTTCAGGCCTACGCCTTCCACTACTGTCGGGCTCACCCAATTCCATCTTGACACATTCAAGACCCTTTGCCTTCCCATTCTCAGTAATGACTTTTACAGGTGCAACCAAATAGTGAAATTTGATGCCCTCAAGCTCTGCCTCTTCAATCTCATGTTTGAGAGCCGGCATCTCGTTCCTCGTCCTTCTATAGACTATGTAAACATCGGGTGTTATTCTTTTAGCAGTTCTAGCCGCATCTACCGCTGAGTTACCACCTCCAATCACCGCCACTGTCTTACCAGGGCTTTTCAGGTCACCGGCGCTCACATTCTTCAGGAAATCCAGACAATCCATGACACCCTCTGTTCCCTCTTCTCCAGGAACCTCAAGTTTTCTCCCTCTCTGTGCGCCAACAGCCAGAAATACTGCATTGTATCCTTCCTTCAACAAGGCAGAAATCGCATCATCCTGACTACTACTGGAAACAGTCCCATCTGAGCTTCCGTCAGATACCGCACTATCCGAACTCCCGCCAGAAACCTTTTTGTCCGAACCTCCAAAATGTGTATTCAGCTTTATCTCAACACCCCGAGCTTCTATGTTGCTTACATCAAACATTATCTGCTCGCGCGGCAGCCTGTAGGATGGTATTGCCCACATCATCATACCACCAACTCTTGATTCTTTTTCAAAAACAGTTACCTGGTATCCCATTCCTGCGAGATCGTTTGCTGCTGTTAATCCGGCAGGACCAGCACCAATTATGGCAACTTTTTCTTCTCTCTTTTCTATAGTCGGAGCAGGAATTTTTATTCTATTCTTATATATGTAATCCGTAACAAACCTTTTGAGATTGTCGATCGACACAGGTTTGTCAAAATCACCACGTTTACACCTGGACTCACATGGACGCGGGCAAACATATCCGCAAACGGTAGGAAAGGGGTTGGTTTCCAGCATCAGTTTATATGATTCCAAATACCTACCCTGACTTATCAGGCGTATGTAACCAGGTATGTCCATGTGCGCTGGACAACGATGCTGACAACGAATATTTTTTTCTAACCAATCCAATTCAAGAGAAACTCGTTTCCCCTGTTCGGAAACTGCTGATTGACTCATCTACACGCCTTTCGTATAAATTTCACATTAGCATGAACTTAAGACAATTAAACAACCAATTCAGTATTTATAGGTACTATTTTCTCTGTATTTACAACTAGCTTGCCATCATCTGAGAGACTAACATCAAAATGAGACAAAGGCCTGGGCGCCGGACCAGCAAAATTCACTCCGTTCTTATAATATTTACTCCCATGACACGGACACTCAAATATGTTTTTCTCTTTTGTCCAGTGTACTGCACAGCCAAGGTGTTGACATATTACTGATATTGCCTTAAAGCTGTCACCCTCTCGCAAAACAAAGACCTTCCTTGCTTTTAGCGTTGTCACCGTCCCCGACACATAATCTGCCGGAAGACCAACAGAAAAGACAGGAGACGGCTCAAAGAGAACTTTGGGAAAGAAAAAACCGCCGATGTTTTTTGGCCCAAACAATTTCAAAGTATAGATAAGCCCGGTTACAACGAATACCGCCCAGCCTGCCAAGGTAAAAAAATCTCTCTTGGATGTATACAAGTTACCACCGGTAGTTTCTTTTTCTTTTACATGATTAGACATACCTCAGACCCCCATAATTGATGATGCGATATCAACGATTTTCTTTTAACTGCTTCACTTAAAGAACCGAAATATAAACAAAGCGATAAGACAAAAACTTCGGTAATGCGAGGAACTAACAAACTAAAACTTCTGCAGCAGCACAAATTAGAAGCTCAAACGCGGACATATTAGCAACAATTAATCACTTGCGCAACATTTAATTTGAAAAAAATCATTACAAATCTGCCTGGACATGAGCACTTTTAAACTGGCCATTTTATAGAACCTCCGCATTAACCCGAAAAAAAGCGTTCAATGCAAAAATCCTTGCATCATAATTTTCAAAATCATGACAATAGAATAGAGAAAAGTTACATATTGTCAAAAATGGTAATAAATTGACAGCTTTGAAAAAGCCTCTCCCAGGGCCTTTTGTTTTACTTGTAAATTTCCAATTTAATTCTACAACAATCGGAATGGTACGATCCCAGGAGACACGTCCATCGGCCTAACTATTTATACTTTTGATTTGACTTCTACTTTATTTAAAACCACATATACTACCTGTCAACCTCACAACAACTAAGCAATTTTGCGACCAGGCGACTTACGAAAAAATGAAGAATTTAGAACGTCATAATAATAAATAAGCAAAAAAGCGACTTAACTCTTTTTTACAAATATCTTATATCCGTCATCAATTTTTTCAACCTCCACAACCTTGTGCCCCTCCTCTTTTATACTTCTCGGAACATTTCTCATTGGCTCGCCATCATCCAGAACCACTTCCAGTACTTGCCCATCCTCCATCATCTCCAACTTTAATTTTGTCTTAACAAAATTAATAGGACAAAGAACACCTCTCAAATCAATTTTTTCATCAGCAACATTTTTGCTCATTTTTTTTTACCTATCATTTTTCTATAAAAACCCATTAGCACTTGCCCCTTTAACAACTCATAGCCTTCCTTACCAGCAAAACAAATACCCAACCCCATCAACCCCCAGCTAATACAGAAATAACTTACGAGCGCCGAACTGGCTTTTACTTTCGAGGTCAATGGAAGAAAATATATTCCAGGAACGATGAAATAGGCAGTAAAACTAAGCCCCATAAGCAGCAAGCCTATTTTGAAGTTACGCCTATTGACCTTAATCTCCTCTTCCCCAACCCCTGGCTTTTCAGTGTCGTAACGCCAGCATCTCAGGTCGTCATCCACACCGTTTTTGACAGATATTATTATGTACGAATACTCTGCCCACACACACGCACAATCTTTATCAAATTCCGAAGGCTCTGCCGGATGATCAGGGTGCGAGTGATAAATCCCTGTTATATTCCATCCTTTTTTTGTTGCCTCACGATCTATTCGATCAAACTCTTTAGAGTCTATTTCATACCTGTCTGCAGCCCTTACCTTATTTTTATTTTCAACCGGATAAACCTCATGGATTTCCTTCCCATAATCGTTGCTATTACCCACCAACAAACCACAACATTCGTGAGGATAGGCCGCCTTCGCCTCTTTTAACATCTTATTGACTAAATGCTGATTAATATGAATCACAATTTTCTTTAAGTAAGTAAGTAACTAATTCACTACCAACGTTAAATAAATAACTGAGTTTCAGCCCCTTCAGCCATCTTCAACATGGTAGGTAATCCTATAATGTCATCGACTTTACTTTTTACCAGTTCTTCGTCCAACCCCATTAATTTTACCGCACCGCTACAAGCATAAATTTCCAAATTCCCCATCTGACCCACTTCGCTTAATAATTCCTTCAGCATATTTGATTGTCCCTGCGGTACGGCTTCTAACAACCGCCTGTCTTCGTCATTCATCCCTGCAGGGAACTCAATAACATCCAGCTTATCTGTCGCAAATTTCTTTAAGGCCCAGAAGAATAAAAATATATGAACCTTGCTCCCCATCGAAGCAGCAGTTATGGCCAGCATCACAGCCTGATATAACTTTTCATAATTACCACTGTGCAGAAATAGTATAAATTTTTTCTCTTCCATCTAATTTTCAATAAAAGGACGTGCAACCTCTTCTTTGTATTTTTCCACTCCGACACGGTCAAAAGTTGTCCCGATCCTCTCCCCTCTCTTACCGTTTGCATTATACCATTCGACGGTCTTGCTAATGTAGTCCAATACCTTTTCATCCGGCAGAAACAGCATAATATTATCTGCCGTCCTTGGATGCCTTCCATGTTTTCCACCTGCACGGACAGCCCAACCTTTTCGTTTTGGAGTCCATGCATCAGTAGGACATGCCTTTATACAATCACCACAAAATACACATTTTTCTCTATCGAAAACAGGCTTCCCGTCTTCATCTGAGACTATTGCTCCTTCCAGGCACGCCTTTTCACACAGAGTACACCCCGTACACGGATCGTCCTCGTAACCTGGATCTACAACACCTTGAAACCCTAAATCCATTCCTCTTGTCCTGGCGCAGTCGATCGGACAGGCCGAAAATGAAATCTTGAATTTATGAGGGCAATTTGTACCAAAAAGATGTTTGTCTACTTCCAGCGCTTTTTTCTGTGCGTCCATAACTCCATTAGGATTATATTCATTGCCTCCACACGCTGTCGGAACACGGATTCTGGGGCCACAGGACGCTATCGGCTGCCCGAACGCTGCCAACTCTTTTACCGCTGCATCAAAATCATCTATGTGTACACCAATAATTTCAACTGACTGCCTGAAACTAAGGTGGCAATAACCCATTTTGCTATATTTTTTAGCGACCACCGCAATCTTGGCCATTTTATCAACGTCTAACCTGCCTCCCGGAACTCTCAAACGAACCGTAAAAAGATCTTTCTGGTTCTGTTTAATAAAACCACCAGTTTTCAACTCATTAAGATCAACTCTTCCCGCACCTTTTTTCTCAGACATCAAATGCTCCTCTAACCTCACAAAATAGTATAATTTATAAAAAAACCTCAATATAGCGAGGCTTCATGTTATCACTGAAAAAGAGTTGTTTCAAGCAGAAAAACCCCATGCACACAAAAGAGGAAATCGTATCCTTTTAGACGGTAAAGCTTGTTTTTCAAACCGGCAAACAAACATCCTGATCAAAACGAAAAAGCCCATATCTACGAAAACCTGATAAGCACATAACACCGCCATCACTTTTCTCTAATTCAAAGCTCATTTACTCAAAAATAATTTTCCTCATTATTGCTTCAGCACCCTTAACCCCTTCGCCCTTCACAGTATCAAAAATATTTTTCTCCGCCAGACGCTGAAGTATTTTCCTGCGCTTTACACTATCTTCTACACTGGACATTGCTAAACTGCGCATTTTAGTCAACAAATCCAGATACTCCTCATATTCTTTACCAAACGCAATCTCTAACTCTTCTCTAATTCTCTTGGCAACAGCAGGACTCGCGCCTCCGGTTGAAATACTTATACAGAGGTCTCCTCTGTTTATTGTTGAAGGAACAATAAAAGAACAGCGTTCAGGATAATCAACCACATTTACCATAATGTTTCTCTTCTCAGCATCCAACGTTACCTTTTTGTTAACTGCCTCATTATCAGTTGCAGCAAAGACCAGCAAAGCACCATCTAATACGCACTCTTCATACTCTTTCTTTATTAAAACCAGCCCTTCCTCATTAACCATCTCAGGACAGACCTCTGGACTGATCACTATAACGTCAGCACCGGACTCTTTCAATCTACATGCTTTCCGATATGCGACTTTCCCACCACCGATAATTACGCATTTTTTACCTGTAACGTCCAGATGTATTGGATAAAATTTAGACATGTATATAACCTATATTCCAAAATCCATACTTGAATTGTTTTGTGTATCATATATAACTATATGTGCTAAAGAACCGCAACCAAATAAAAAAAAAGTGTAATTGGCGTTTAAGCCTTATACCCCTGACTACTTACAAAATAAATAACCGAAAGGTTTGAAAAACAAAAGAATGGCTGTTGAAAATAACAATAAATTCCCTTCTTTCATCTATGGTACTGCCTGGAAAGAAGATGCAACAACCGACCTGGTTGAAACTGCAGTTTCCGCAGGGTTTTCCGCTATTGATACCGCAAACCAACCCAGGCACTATCAGGAGCACCTTGTGGGTGAAGCCTTATTGAGGTTGGCAAGCAAGGGGATTAACCGCGAGAAGCTGTTTCTCCAGTCAAAATTTACCCCGTCAAATGGACAGGATGACAGAACCCCCTATGACCCTGCTGCAAACCTTACTACACAAGTTAAGCAATCTTTTGAGGGTACATTAAAAAATCTGCATACAGACTATCTTGATTCTTATCTCCTGCACGGCCCCTATTCTCAACCTGGCCTGGGAACAGAAGACTGGAAGGTATGGAATGCCATTGCAGAACTCTACAAAACAGGAAAAACCAGATTCATTGGCATCAGCAATGTGAATATTGTACAATTGGAACTCTTGACAGAAAAAGCGGAAGTTAAACCTATGGTTGTTCAAAACAGATGCTTTGCGAATCGCGGATGGGACAAGGAAGTCAGGAATTTCTGCAAGACAAATCAGATTGCCTATGAAGGCTTTTCATTATTAACCGCAAACCCATTTGTTATGCTAAATCCTGAAGTCCGATCAATCGCCAATGGATTGGGAATGACCCCGGAACAGGTTGTATTCCGGTTTTCCATTCAGATGGGAATGACCCCTCTTACGGGAACAACAAGTGAGCAGCATATGAAGGATGACCTTCAGGCAATTGACTTTGAACTCAAAGATAACGATGTACAACTGATAGAAGCTATAACCGGATAAAAACAATGAGATTAAAAAAATATGCAGGAAAGTCCAAAAAGAAAAGTCCTCATCCGTGAGACCCTTTCCGGCAGGGATTTGAAACAGGAAGATATGTCCGGCAAATGCCTGGTCGGCAGCACGATCCAGGCAATCAGGCTGCAGGATGCACGTTGCCGGTTTTTGAGGGCGCAGAATACCCGCTTTCAAAATATATCAATCGATCAAGTTCTTTGCGATAAAGGATATTATCAAGACTGCAGTTGGGAAAATTTACAGGTTCAGGACTCCTTTATTACCGAGAGCCATTTTTCCGGATGCCGGTTTGGAAAATCGAAAGGAGAGTTAAGCACTTTTGGCCTATCTACCTTCCAAGACTGCAAGTTCGAGGAGTCCCGTTTCAGTGAAGTATCCTTTAGCGGTTCATGGTGGCAAGCCTGCCAATTTGAGAATGAAGATTACTTCTTTGTACGATTTCCTTCCTCTGTTTTTATTGATACTCAGTTTACAAAATGCCGTTTGCAAAAAGCTATTTTCAGGACGGCAACCTTTATACGCTGTACTTTTGAAAACTGCGACCTCACAGACGCGGTATTTCATAAGGCCCGGTTTATAGAAACTAAGTGGATTGAGACCGATATTAATCAGGCAGCCAATCTGGAAGAGGTTCGCTATGATTAGTAGGGAATGCCGGGCAGCCTGCCCGACTTTGCTATTCAGGCGGGGAAACCCGACCTGCGTATAAATATATAACAACAATTTATCATCATGATAACCAACTTCATATTCAAGCGTTTTACCATTGGAGGCTATGGGATCAACGGTTTCCTGATTGCAGACCCGGAGACACGCATCGGAGTGTTTATTGACCCGGGCGGTTTCAACACAGAGATAGAGAACTTTATTAAAGAGCAGAAGATACAGCTCAATTTTCTCTTTTTTACACACGGCCATTGGGATCACACTGAAGGACTGCCGGAGTTCAACAGCCGTTATAAAATCGAGAGCTATGCCGGACAGGGAGAGGTTCAAGAGGCAAGGCACCAGTTACAGGAAGGTGAAATAGTCAAGGTCGGAAACTTAAAATTCCAAGCCATTTCTATACAGGGCCATACCCCACACGGATTTTCGTTTTATGGACACGGCTGCGTGTTTACGGGCGATGCTCTTATGTGCGGCTCGATAGGAGGGACAAATTCTACAAAAAATGCACAATACCAGATCGACCATATCCGCAAACGCATCTTTACCCTACCGGATGAGACTCTGGTATTTCCTGCCCATGGCCCTATGACGTCAGTGGGTATTGAAAAAATCAGTAATCCCTTTTTTTAAACAATCTATTTCCTGTTCCGTTGTCTATTGACAACTGAATATTGCAAAACTTCCTTTGTGATCAATCCCTATGAAACCCGAAGAAAATACGATACCTGAATCAACATTCAAAATGTTTTTTGTAAAGCATAATTATTTTCATAACGGATTTAAGGAGTGGATATTTTATCCTGGAATGTTGTTTCATGATATGGAAGCATGGTGGACAGATAACGGTATCAGGCCCACACCTCATGAGGGAATAGATCTCTGCTTTTACAGAGATAACAGATGGCAGATTCGCCGTATTGACAATGGAACAAAAATACCTGTAATGTATACTGGTGATATAGTCCATATCCACGATGATTTTCTGGGAAAATCAATATATGTAAAACATAGCATGAAAGACAAAAACGGGAATACCCTCCACACCATATATGGACATACCATTCCACAGAATCGCTGTGTTACGGGAAAGATAGCACATGAAGGAGATATTATCGCAGAAGTCGCTGCCATATCTGAGAACAGCAGAACCCTCCCACATATCCATATTACAATGGCATGGATTCCTGAATCACTCTCATGCAAGAGACTCAATTGGGACACAATCTGGACTTCCGGATCTGTCATCCTCTGTAATCCATTGGAACATATTAAGTGAATACAATTCCACCTAAAATACTTTTTCCCAGGACACGTTCACTATGGTTCGGGCTTACACTTCCATACCGGGCTCTTAAGTTGATATTTACCAACAAATCCCTCCTGTTCTGGAGCGTACTTCCGATAGCATTGACGTTTATACTTTTTATCTATGGCATTAGCCAATTACAGGATTTGGCAATTTCACTTCTCCAAGAGTATATTGCCCGGCTTGGTTTCGATCCTGCCGGTCTGATAGGCAGGTTTTTTATGTTGTCCGGCAAAATGATATTATGGATGGTTGCGGCTTTGACATTTATTTTTACCAGCAGTATTATAGCTTCTCCATTTAATGATATACTGGCAGAGAGATCAGAAAGAGTTACTGAAATTCCATTGCCACCGGTTACAAAAAAAATGCTGAAAGCCCAGATCAAGCTTATCGGAATTGATCTGTTCAAGACAGCAACAGCATTCTTTGCCGCTATCTTTGCCATAATATTCTGCTGGGTACCAATCGTAAACATATTTGCTTTCATACTCGCATTCCTACTTGTCACCTTCCAGTATATCAGCTATCCACAAACGAGGAGGAACATCGGTCTTCGACAAGGAGCAAAATTCCTGTTGCGTCACATTTATGCCTGTACCGGTTTTGGGGCAATATTTACATTCCTTTTTGCAATTCCATTTTTGTCTAGTTTCATACTACCACTAGCAGTGGTTGGTGGTACGCTCCTGGCGGCAAGAGCGCCTGGCTCGTCACAATTATCACCACTGAAATAAAGAACAAGACACAAGAAACAGTCTGGGTCTTCATTCCTCATCCCCTACTCTATTTTTTTAATCGTGACGTGAACAACATTATCGTTTTACAAGCTACACCATGATTGAATGGAGCGCAATGACAACCCGGTAGAACTCAGTGAGATTCTGAATGAAATGAAAAAATACACACAAGCTCATTTTGCAAGTTAAAAAATATAATATTTTGTAGGGCGGGTTTCCCCGCCTGAATAGCGAAGTCGGGCAGGTTACCCGCCGACTTTGAATTTCCTATGCATTTAATTCGCGCCCTACGGGTGGACTCTTCGTCTTTTTCTTTTTCGTTTCAGTGTTAATCCGTGCTTTTCCGTGGTCAATTTCAATCTCTTTGCTTTTTTCTGTGTCAATCTGTGAAATCCGTGTCCGATGCCTTTTGCCTTGCAAAACAACCCCACTCTATTATAATAACAACTAAATTAGTAGTATATTCTAGATCGTAGATACTCTGTGATAAAGAGTTAAAAATGTTAAAAATCCATAAAAGTATTGTACTTGACGAAAGCCAGAATCCAATTGCTATTCAAATTCCAATCAAGGAATTTGAACAATTAGAAGAAATTATAGAAAATTATGGATTATCAAAATTAATAGATGAAGTATCGCATGATGAACAGCTTTCTGTTAAGGAGGCAAAAAAACATTATCAATCATTGAAACGAAATGTGGAAGGTTAAGTATACTAAACGACTCCTTAAGGATCTCTCCAAACTATCCAGAGAAGTTCAAACTCATGCCAAAAAAATAGTTTTTGACGAACTGTTGTCAACTGAACCCTTCGAACTCGGATATCTTGAGGATATCCAGACAAATACAAAATCAGAATCGGGAAATATCGAATAGGCATTACAATAGACAAAACTCAAAGATTGTTAATTTGTCAGCGCATAGCACATCGTAAAGATATTTATAGAATCTTCCCATAACTGACCAATAGCACGCTAGCCACTATCTGGCATCTAATATCTTACTTCTCCTCGCTATCTTCAGTGTTAATCCGTGTTTTTCCGTGGTTAAAATTTATCTTTTTTCTTTTGCTTTTCTTTGCGTCCTCAGTGGTGAAAAACTCTTTTACCTTGCAAAACAACCCCGCTCTTTTATAATAACGGGCAATAAGCAGTCACAAATCACTTTACTTATTATAATGTACAGCCAAGGAGAGATTTAATTCCTTTTACTTTCTCAAGGAGCTTAACAATGTTCAGTTTAGCAGACTATATACCAAAAGAAAAAACTGCTGAATTCTGCCGAAAAAACCATATTGTTAAACTCGCTCTCTTCGGTTCTGCTCTACGAGACGAGTTAAAACACGACAGTGATATTGATATTCTGGTTGAGTTTGAAAAGGGTCATGTTCCAGGACTTATAACGTTTGCCGGGATGGAAATCGAACTTACAGACAAGATTGGCCGTAAGGTTGATTTGCGTACAGCCGGAGACTTAAGTCGCTATTTCAGAGATGAGGTGGTTAATAGCGCTGAGGTGCAATATGCCGTTGGATGATACAAGCAGATTAAGGCATATGCTTGATGCGGCTCTTGAGGCTCAAACATTTATGAAAGGTATTACACAGGAATCATTACGGGAAGACAGAAAAACGATACAGGCAGTTATCAGGTCTATAGAAGTTATTGGGGAAGCGGCAGTAAATGTTTCAACGGAATTTAAGGAAATGCATCTAGATATTCCATGGAAAAAAATTGCTGGTATGCGCAATTGGTTGATTCATGCATATTTTGATGTAGACTACGATCATGTCTGGAGTACTGTTCAAAAAGATTTGCCGGTTCTTATTCCGCAATTGAAAAAACTTTTAGACGATGGTTAAATATGTCTATTCTGAGAAAATCTGAACAAAAAGAATTCCTTAATTTCTCACACGAAGTTACCAAGAACACAAAAGGCAAAAAACTTTAGTCTTCCGTTTTATACTTACTAATATAGCTTTTCTTCGTGTCTTCGCGTCTCGGCGGTGAATTATCTATTTGTTTTTCTCTTTTAGTGTCAATTCGTGAAATTTGTGTCTTCCATCTTTTTTTATCTGAATTATTATTTTTCTCTGTGCCCTTTGTGGCTTTGTGTGATACCCGCCTTTAGAATCTTTTATATTGCAAAGCAACCCCACTCTTTTATAATGATGAACAGCAGACAGCAATTAATTTTTTTTAAACCGTAGCTTTCCGCAAATAAATTCTAGTTAGAAGACGACCAGGCAAAACAGATTATTTCCTAGAAACCTTATTTTAAAATTTCTGAAAAATACAATAAGCGATACGAAAGGAGGAATTATGCTTGAACGTATATCAATTGATCCGAAAATATGTCATGGCCAGGCATGCATTAAAGGAACGCGCATTCCAGTGCACCAGATTTTACAGATGCTTGCCAATGGTGATACAATTGAAGAGTTGATTGAAGAGTATCCCTCTATAAAGCGAGAAGACATACTTGCATGTCTTGATTATGCCGGGACACTCGCAGAAGAACAGTTATCTCCTGTTGAGACAATAGAAAGTAACAATTGAAAATCTTAGTAGACGAGAATATCCCCAGATGACTGTTAAGTTACTTATAGAAAAAGGACATGACGTGTTAGATATTCGAGGATCAACGTTAGAGGGAATACCAGACAAATATTGCAAAACTCCTTTTGGCCAACATGTACCGACTAATACCCGTCCCTGATATTCTCACGACTTCAAATCTTTTTATAATATTTTCCGACCGGGCAGTTCAATTCTCTTTGATTTCCCTTCAATTATCCATTTCGATAGTTTTTTTATGATGGTTCCCAAATCATCCCTTTTTTTGGTCCCACATTCCCAGACTACCGCTATTCGCCATCCTTGTTTAGTGAGATCAGATATGTTTCTTTGATCCCGCATAACTGTTCCCGCAATTTTATTTTTCCAGAATTCATTTCGTGTGTCTGGTAGTTTGGACTTTTTACATCCTTTATGATTATGCCAGAAACAACCGTGAACAAATATAATGGCATTATGTTTTTTTAGCACAATATCCGGCTTCCCCGGAAGATTTGGACTATTAATTCTGAATCGGAAGCCCTGAATATGCAGATGAGAGCGGATAAGCTTTTCCGGTTTAGTATTATATCCGCGGACTTTGGACATTGTTTGGCTGCGTTGCTTGGAAGTCATAAAGTCAGTCATGATGATTATTGCTTTCATTTCTCCCAACGTCGTAGGAGTATTATTTGCCTGTTCTCTTTAATTCCCGCTCTGTTTGCAAAGCGCAAAGCTCGTTACGTCACAAAGGCGTTGCGGTGTTCTTCCAATGCTTGGAAATCCGGTGCGAAACGGTGGGGAAGCACTATCGTCGTGCCTTCGAGTTTGGCAAAGTTTGACGATTGGAATTCAGGGATGTCACCTTTTTTCAAGATACCGGAAACCACCAGCCTGTAATTTTCATCAAACGTGATCAAGTGACGATCAAATGCTTTGTCGTGGAGAACATTCAGGCATAGGCCGTTGGTAGGATCGGCGCGACGCTCCTCGTTTTCGCTCCACGGGATAATATGGCTGGCGACCAATAGTTGGGAAATGGACATTCTCGTAAGCGCGCAACGATTTTCGTAACTTGCCAAAACGGCATTTCGGAAAAAGGTTTGAACGCGTCGAGTTTTTATCGTCCGCTCAACCTCCGAGGGCCCGCTCGGTTGTTCAACATCGGGAACAGGTTCTTTCGAACCTATTCCACCCATCAAGTCCTCAAATGCGGTTTCACTCTTTTCAGCCATTACCGACCAGTCCTGTTGAAAGTCGGCCCAGATTTTTCGATCAAGATTACTGGCACCTTTTAGGCCGACGACACCACGGTCTTGGTGATAGAAATCGAGTGATGCCAGATTACATAGTTTCATCGACAGAGAACTGGGAGTACGATCCATCTTCTCGGCAACTTCGCGAATATGCTTATTCGACTGATCAAACTGCCCAAACGGGAGTCGGCAATAAAGATTCATCGCAATCAGTAGTTCTTGTTCTGTCCAGTTTATCCTCAAGTTTATTTTCCCAAGCCAATTTTACGTAGCCATTCCGAAGGGTTGGTTGCAACCCGGGCAGCTGTTGCGGCAAAAATATTTAATATGTTTTGCGCTATTTCATCTTTTAGTTCTGCTATGAACTGAAATTGCAGTTCCCCTGTTGTTTGAAAAATCCATTCATCATTAAGGCGTTGAGGATAGATTTGACTCTTGTCTTCCATTGCCGATTTGAACTCAATTACCCAACAATCTCGTGGATGAATAAGAATGTGACAGAAATCATCTGTATTATCACAAAGCTTGGGTAGCGTTATTTTTCCTTCTCCACCGATACCTGATTTAATAGGTAAGAGTGGAAATTTGCTTGATTCTCCCTTGAGCCTTTTTGAATCACACCTGGGCTGTATGCATACCCAAAGGGATTTATCTGTAAGTGCCTGCAATATTATCCCAATAGCGAGAAGAGGTGGACTGTTTTTGTATCGCATTTTTAGAACTGACAATCTGGATAGATCCATGTCACATGATGATGAAATTTTTTTATCTCCTGATAGTAGGTGAGAAAATTTCTGATATAACTTAGTTTTGCCCATTGTGGTCGGAATAGTCGTCTTTTGAATTCCGACTTCAATACACTTTAAAATAGTATCCATGTTCAGCGTTCCATCAGAACAAGTAAATTGGTGGTTTTCTTGATACTTTTCTAATATCCATTTTTTTATTTCAGAAAATGAAGCATTTGAACCGATGCAGTCGTAACTAGATAGAATGGATTTTATCTCTTCTGCAATAAATGTCTCCAGATGAATAGTCGCATCATCAGGCTTTAGCAAACTGGCTCGGTGCGTTAAATATGCGTAGTCTAAATTTTTATGGAATTTAGCTAGTAAGTGGTGGGTTGATTGCCGAATGGCTGTTACGGCGGATAACGCCGTATTGGGCAATATACCGGAAATAGACTCTGAAAAACAGGCAACTAATTTTTCGGGAAGGCCACTTTCATCCACAGCATTGCCATGAAAGTGCTCTGGTATCACACGAGAGTCTTTTGCATAAATTGAGATAACAATCGATTGATATACAAGACGCAATCCATCTAGTTCGATATCCAGATCCTTTTTGTGAGTCTCTTTGATATGGTTAACGATTTTTTGCGAAATTCCGGCTAAATCTTCATGACCAGTATAGATTGTCACCAATCTGAATCGTTCAGGATTAGAAAAGTCATCTTCTAGCAAGGAGGATAATAACCTTAGTGCATTATTTCCCGTTTTTTCTTCTTCCATCTCCCAGTCAATAATCGCGATGTCAGCTACTTTTGCAGTATTATTAAATGAAATGGCATTTTGGTCGAAATCAGCAAACTCCAATGCCGAACAAATAATCCCAAGATCTGCAAAACTTTTAATTAAGACTTGGGTATCAAGGTCGCGTTCTTTATTTGAGGAAGATTTTTGAATTTCTCTGGAATACAGCCCTCCTCTTCCCGGTTTTTGTGCAACTATGGGAGTCGAAAACAAAGGTTTGTGAAATGCTCTGTCATCAATGATTACTGCTGTTTGTAGGAACTCTCGTGAAACCTGCAGGGATCTTTTGGAGAATTCTTGTGCCACTATTCAGCCTCCTCTTTGAGAGGAGCAATCCTGAATTTTGCTCCTTCGTTGAGCATCGCAGGGTCAAGAGATAGAGTGTAGCCGACCCTCTGGAGTACATTGCGGGATATATGCAGTCCCATGCCACGACCACCTGGTTTTCGCGTAAATCCCAGTTCAAAAATAGAATCTCTGTCTCGCTCTGAAATGCCCGATCCGGTGTCAATGATGAGTATGTCATCGCCATCAATGTCCAGGTGTATGGTTTTTTCTGACGTCCTATTTTTAAGCCAGAAAATGGCATTATCCACAAGATTTACGAAAACGGGGTAGAAGGAGGATGGGTATCCGGTGATTATCTTTTTTAAAAATGCTTTATTTGTTTTGATCTCGACGTCATGACGTTTTAGCCGTTCTCCGAAAAGGTCGTTTAGATACTTGTTAATATCAGCACCGTCAAATTCGGTTTCCGTTCTATACAATCTCCGATGGAGAGGGGTGAACAACGTTAGGTAACTGTCTAAATGATCAAAGCTAGCTCGAATTCCAGAGTATACATCCTCCATGCCTTCGTTCAGATCGGCCCATGCTTTTAGTTCACGAAGACGATTTCTTACTCCTCGGATGCTGCTATTAAACTCGTGATTGATCACTTCGATGGCCATACCCATTTGAGTGAGTTGAAGGTCAGCATCGGCGGCTTCTTCTAGCGTAACAACCTTTTGTTCCAGTGCCTCCAGTTGGTCAAGTTGGGTGATGTCATTGTCAAGTCGTATTGCTTCTAACTGATTTCTGATCCCAACCAAGAATTGTTCTTCCCGGTTTTGAACCTCTTCAATTTGTTGTTCCAGCTGGGTTCGTTTTTTAACAATCTCCTCGTCATGTAATTCAGTAATGTTCAGGCGGTTGAATTCACTTAATACTCTGTCGATTTCATCCTTAACATTTGTGATGCTTTGAGAAATAGCCTGCTTTGTTTCTATGGTTACAGTGTCCAGCGATCCCAATGTTCTATTCTTTTCCGTATTTGTGGCTGCCGTTGCTTCTTTTTGGCATGCCTTCAAAGCGTTCTCAATCCTTACCCGATGATCCAGTTCAAGTCTCGCTTCTTGTGCTGCGAGGGTTATTTCCTGTTGGATGGTTGCTTGAATAGGCTGAAAAACTTTCTCTTGAAGACCGGTGAAAGAGTTTTGATAATCATCCCAGTCTTTCAACAACTTTTTGGATAAGCCGATTTTAGGTTTTGTAACCTTATATTTTGAAATAAGTTCTCGGAGTTGCTGAACTGATTGCTCCTCTACGAAGAGAAACTCCCGAGCAGCCAGATGTGGGTTTTCTATTGCTCTCGCAGTATTCAATTGCTCAGTAAGCTGTTCCGTAATTTTGATGGCATCTCTTTCAGGAGCAGATTCATCATATAAACGGAAGAACTCTTCTAGTTCGATTTCAAGTTTTTCCTTTCTTACACGAACCTGTTTGGCTCGCTTTTCTTCTGCTTTTTGCATTTTATTGAGATTCTCTCTTTTATCGATAAATTTATCCGCTTTAGAACCTCCTTCTCTGAAGAAATCCGCAGCCAATTGAAGGAAAAAGTTTTCCAAGATATTTTTTAATTGCCGATATGCCTCATTTTCTCTAAAGCCTTCCCTTCCTGCCTTTTCCGTCAACAAAGGATTGTCAATGCTTGCGATCTCAACAGCACCAAAGATACGACGATGAGAGTAATGGTAATATGCCGCGTGCTTAGTTCGACGATATTCAATTCCCACCCAATCATAATCCGTGTCCCCATACGGCAACATACGTATTCCATTTTTGAACACATATAAACCTCCCCAACGATTCATCTTTGTAGTAAGCAGGTTCCAGTCTTCCATAGGGATCGTGGTATCACGCAAGTTTCCTTGTACGTCAGCGAATGCAATCTTGAACGGCCCGCATTTAGTTGGCTGACCTTGACTCTTCATCCATGGGACAACATGGTTTTCGACTTTGTCTCCGTAGATGGAAATAGTTCCCTTGAACTGTCCGTATTTATCAAATTCTCCGATAACGTTGTGATCGGCGTTAATGAATTCATTTGGAGAAAAGAAACGCTCTTTGTCAATCAGGTCATCGAATACAGCTTCTGTTCTATAATCACGAAACGAGGCCGTGATGACTGGAGATTCATGATTTGGAGTCATAGTGTTGGTAAATCCGAGAAGAGCTTTTTCCAAAGGAGATGCTTTGTCACCAGAACGGTTGTCGATATCATCTATTAATAGCTCTGTTGCCTGTTTAATAATGAAGTGCGTTCCTGATCCATCTTCTTTCAGTGATAGGTAGTCCGTATTTCTCAAGTAGGACTCGATTTCTACCGGGTCAACAGAAAACATTGCCAATTCTGACTCAATTCGTTGTTTAAGTTCTCCATCCTCCTCTTCCCCAAAGTAATGCAGGTTTCTGCTGAATTCAGAAACCATCCCATCAATGTCTTCCACAGATGGTAATTTCCCGTCAGAAAATTCTCTTATAGGAATTTCGATATCCTCTATGTTTATTCCGGGGATTTCGAAGATTCCCCAATTTAAGAATGCCGCTACTAAATTATGCAATTTGCCAGCACGCTTTGCTCGGGTCAGTACAAGAACTTGTGGGCCAATAATAGCTATAGAAAGACGTCCGATACCTTTTTCTCCAAGCATGGTACGTGGTGCTTTGGATGTGTCCTGGGGCGGTAAAGGCATGGCTTGCGAGTTTAGCTTACTTTCCGTGCCGAGGGTTAACCATCGGTTCTCAAATTCTTCCCGCGTCATTCCCATACCATCATCTCGCAAGACAAACAGCCGGTCTGATCTGAAGAAGTCGATCTCCACATAATCAGCATAGGCATCATGGGCATTCTTGAATATTTCACTAATTGCTGTAGGAATGCCTGCAATTTGTTGGCGCCCCAGCATATCGATTGTACGTGCTCTGGTCTTAAATTTTGCCATTAACGGCCTCTATATGTTTGACGAAATGATTCCCCATTGCAAAGGATAGATCGACCGGCACAGCGTTTCCTATTTGCCTTGCCATGGAGTTTAGGTTTCCTGTAAACTCAAAATCGTCATCAAAACCCTGGAGACGTGCAGCTTCCCTAACGCTTATAGCCCTATCTTGTTCCGGATGTCCGAATCTTCCGTTGGAATAACTGATGCAGCGAGTTGTCAACCCTGTCGCCGGTTTATCCCACCAGAGGCGGCCATAACAGTCCGTATGCCCGGAATGTGTTTCACCGTTTTCATTAGTCCGTGTGTAACACTCGGGCACGAGATGCTTGGGCCAGTTATTGCGTCCTCCTCCGTCATGATCAGATTCTTTAATCCTTGTCATATTCAGCTCTGATAATTTGGCGGCGCGATGGTTTAGCACATTGGGCTTTTTGTACGTCTCTCCAGCAACAATGGCCGGAAGGTCAGCAATTGCATCGCGGACAGTTTTGTAGGGGGTGCCGTGATCTTTGCCGTGGGTGGGTAAGGGAATATTTATTTTACCGTGCCTGCTTGCCAACAAAACAAAACGACGGCGTAACTGTGGGGCGCCATAATCTTGGGCTGCAACGACCCGATAGGTTATGTAGTAACCCATTTTCCGCAGTAACTCTTTGAATGCGGGAAATGGTCCACTCTTATACTTGGGGACTCTCTGTAGGCCCGGAACATTTTCAACGAAGACGAAGTCCGGTTTATATTTTTTTATGATAATGCCGAACTGAGACAATAAGCCTTTGCGAGTGTCACGCTTAGGGCTTTCCGTATATTGTTTGGTAAACGGTTGGCAGGGAGCACAACCGCAGAATAGTTTGTAACTATCTTTATGTTTGTCTAACGTTGGCTGCAGGTCAGAAGCTGTGAGTTTTGTAATGCTCTTGTTGCAAAAAATGGTCTCGGGAAAATTTTGGATAAAGGTGCTTTTAGCATCCGGATCTATATCCAGCGCAAAAGCGATATCTATACCGGCGTTCCGAAACCCTCTGCTTGTTCCGCCGCAACCGCAGAAGAAGTCGTATGCAGCTATATTTTTAGCTTTATCGCTTGTCATTTCTGATCCCTACCCATCCGGAATACATACAACAGCGACCGTTAAAATCGCCAGCCCCAATTTAAAATAAACAGCCCGTCCCGGCGTTTGACCGATTTGGGCTTTCAAATCCTTTCGCTTCCCCTTTGTTGATGATAGAAAATTGCTTTCTAAAGATTCAGTAAGAGTAGTCAAATAGTTAAGAAAACTCAAGTATTATTTGGGAATTACCCCATAAACCGATCTACTTTAGTAGAAAAAGTGGAGTATGCTTCGCAAACGAAGGAAATGGAATGGTTGTGTATTCTACTTTCAAGAATCCTTATTGCTTCTATAACGTTTTTGTAGTTCATAAGGATCGTTAAAAGAAGCCAGGAACAACGACTGTTTTCATTTCTTCTGTTCCCGGCTTCTGTTTTTTCTCCCCGGTAAACTTACACCAGAATTTACGACTGGAAATCCCGGGATGGAAATGACATGCTTTTCGTCAAGTCGTTTCACTATGTTGTTATCTTAATTAATCTATAAAAAACCCCGGAGTTTACCTATATGTTAAAAAGAAATAAGAATCATTTTTGATATTGACTATGTGAATAATAATGCGTATGTTACCGATTACTAAACCAACAGGTTTATTTAAAATATCTATTGGATTTGGAGGAATTCATGAGATACAAAGTAAACATTAAGAAGACAGAAGAAGGTTACTCTATATGGGTTCCGGGGCTTCCCGGTTGTTGGTCACAGGGTCAGACAGAAGAAGAGTCTCTGGAAAATATAAAAGATGCCATACAGGATTATCTGGAAACTGTTGATGAATTAAGCAAAGACAAAGAATCCCGTTACGTAGAAGTGGGAGATAATGCCTAAGGTACCTGGTATAAATCACCAACGTGCTGTAAACGCTTTTGAAAAGGCGGGATTTGAGATTGCAAGGCAGAGGAAACATATAACCATGACTAATGGCGAACGTGTTATTACTATCCCAAGATCAAATCCGGTTAATTCCTTTACAATGGCTGGTATTATTAAGGATGCAGGTATCAGCATTGAAGAATTTAAGAAGCTTTTATAAAGGATACAACCAATCCATTTCTTTCCAAAATATTTTTTCACGAAAACCCCGGAGTTTACCTATAGCCAAGCGGATTTAGTTTTCGAAAGAAATATTCTTTTTTTCTGGACCTGCTGATAACAGTGTGTTATAAAGTCAAGTATGAGACAGCCACTGACAGTATACCAAAGGGCCGAATTAAAAAGAGTCCACAAGCTAGCACGTGACAGGCGAGCAGCAGACCGAATCAA
>JAIQZR010000025.1 GCA_021777035.1 Candidatus Scalindua sp.
TTGGTACGGCTGCCCCCCACCTTCTCCAGGGTCTCGAAGATCAATTTTTTTTCCATTTCTCGGACGGAGGTCCCGGCCTCCACAGGTTTATGGGATTGTTCCTGACTTTCCCCTGAGGCCGTTTCCAGGCTTTCCAGGATCAGGTGCTCCACTTCTATCTTCTCTCCCTGGCAGAGGAGGCTGGCCCTTTCAATAACGTTCTCCAGCTCCCGTACATTTCCCGGCCACGGATGGTTCATCAAGCGCATGGAGGCGTCCTGAGAAATTTGGGGCAGTCGTCCATCCTTATCCCAATACTTTTTCAGGAAAAATTCGGATACGGGAAGAATGTCCACTTTCCTCTTTCGCAGAGGAGGAATTTCAAGAGGAATAACGTTTAACCGGTAGTACAGGTCCTCACGAAACTTTTTTTCTTTGATGGCTTCTTTTAGATTTCGGTTGGTTGTGGCAACGATCCGAATATCCAGCGGGATGAGTTCGTGTCCGCCCACCCTCTCCACCTCATACTCCTGAAGAACTCGGAGGAGCTTGGCCTGAAGGGACAGTTCCATTTCGGTAATTTCATCCAACAATACGGTTCCGCCGCAAGCCAGTTCGAACTTACCGATCTTTTTTTGGATGGCCCCGGTGAAGGAACCTTTCTCGTGGCCGAAGAGTTCGCTTTCCAGCAGTCCTTCCGGGAGGGCGGCGCAGTTGATGGCGATGAAGGGTTTGTCTTTCCTCGGGGAATTGTCGTGGATGATCCGCGCCAAATTTTCCTTTCCCGTTCCACTCTCTCCCTGGATGAATACCGATGCCTTGCTGTAAGCTACGTTGCGGGCAAGGTTGATGATGCGGATCATTTCGGTATCTTCGGTGATGAGGGGGCGACCTTTTTCTTCCTCTGCGGGCAGATCTTCCATTTCCACGGCCCTGTCCACGGCAACCGCCTCTCTTGCCGCAGCCCTCCATACAGCAGTTTCAATAGCTTCCGCCGAGAAGGGTTTGAGAATGTAGTCAAAGGCGCCCTCTTTCATGGCCTCCACCGCGTTATCGATGGTTCCAAAGGCGGTGATCATGATGATGGCTGTTTTGGGCGACTTCTTTTTGATTTCCTTGAGGATTTGCACTCCGGTGAGTTTCGGCATCCTGACATCGGTGACTACGATTTGGAAATCTCCTTCCTCGAAACGGCACAAGGCTTCTTCTCCATTGCTCGCCGTCACGATGGAATGGCCAGCTCGGACCAGAGTCTCCTCCAGTGCTATGCGCATTTCCAACTCGTCATCCACCACCAGAATGTTTTTTGTTTTATCTTTGTTCATGGTTCAGGGTTCAAGGTTTACGGACACGGTTCACGGTTTTTCGTCCCTCGGTCTTTTTTTAATTTGTATTGTCGCCACTAGCTTGCAACAGATAGGCTTCGATGAAGCAGTCTAAGTTTCCGTCCAGGACGTCATCCACATTCCCCACCTCCAGCTTGGTTCGAACGTCTTTGGCTAAACGGTAGGGGTGGAGGACATAGGAGCGGATCGAGTGTCCCCAGCCGATGGCCTTTTTCTCTCCACCAATCTTTTCTTTTTTTTCCGATAACTTCTTTTGTTCCAATTCATAAAGCCGTGCGCGGAGTACCTTCATGGCAAAACTTTTGTTTTTGTACTGGGAACGTTCATTCTGGCATTGTACCACTGTCCCCGTTGGAAGATGGGTGATCCTCACTGCGGAGTCGGTTTTGTTGACATGCTGTCCTCCTGCTCCGCTGGATCGGTAGGTATCGATTCGTAAATCACTTTCATCCACCTCTATCTCTATGTTGTCATCGATCTCCGGGATCACAGAGATAGCGGTAAAGGAGGTGTGGCGTTTCTTGTTGGCATCGTAGGGGGAAATCCTAACCAAGCGATGAATCCCGGCCTCCGCCTTCAGATAACCATAGGCGTTTTCGCCATAAAGCATCACGGTAACGCTTTTGATGCCGGCCTCTTCTCCAGGTTGATAGTCGATGATGTCCGTCTTATAACCACTTCGTTCCGCCCACCTCAGGTACATCCTGAGCAACATCTGCGCCCAATCCTGGGACTCCGTACCCCCCGCCCCCGGGTGAATGTTCAGGATGGCGTTGTTCGGGTCCATGGGTCCCGGGAGCATGGCGGCGAGTTCTATTTTTCGGACCTTTTTTTCCAAAGTCTCCAGTCCTTCCGTAAGTTCGGCCAGGACGGACTCTTCATCACCTTCTTCTTCTCCCATTTCCATGAGGACTTCCAGGTCTTCGCGGGATTGATCCAATGCGGTCCAGGAGTCAACTGACTTTTGCAACTGTCCTCTTTTGCTCAACATCTTCTGGGCTTTTTCGTTGTCATCCCAAAAGTCGGGGGCGGAAATCAGATATTCAAATTCGCTGATCTCTCTTTCTTTGTTAGCGACGTCAAAGACGGCTCCTTAGGCGCTCAAGCCTGATTTGGATTTCTTTCAGAGTGTTTTTTTGAACGTCAAACATACTGGTTCTCCTAAAATAATTTAAATTATTGCCACGAAGGCACAAAGGCACTAAGAAAATTTTAGTCTTGAAATTCTTAATTCTG
>JAIQZR010000026.1 GCA_021777035.1 Candidatus Scalindua sp.
TTCACATATACCTCTAATAATAAATGGGTCAATTAATAATAGAGGGCGCAATTCGTTGAATATAAGGGGGTTGTGCAAAAAAGGACATGAATATAACGCTAAATATTAGGGGGTTAATTTACCATGAAAATGTGTGATCAAAGATTTAGAGTTAGTACAAAAATATATGGGATATGTAAGAAACGCGCTTACCGACAAACGTCTATGCACGAAATCATTTTTTGAAACAGCCGATTTATTGGTTGAAGGGATATTATGCAAACTTCAAGATTTCAGTAAACATTTTTTACGATTCCATAATCCATAGCACTATCTATTGCAATTCCAAGACAGTCAGGAGCAATTTTCGTCAAATCCGACTTCGCTATAGTATCAGTTAAAGAGATTCCTATTTCTTTTTCATTCATGATGGGAATTATTTTGTATATTAATCCGGTCAGAACATAGATAAGTTATTGAATTTTCCTCTTGAATAAAAAGTGACCTGATTGTACGTTTCACTGTTTGTCATAATGCCCACCAATGGCATATATGAAAAGTGATTTTTCATCGAATCTGTATATCAAACGATCTTTTCGTGATAACCGTCTAGACCAAAGCCCTGTTAATCCATGCCTTAACGGTTCTGGTTTGCCTGTACCAACTTTCGGGCCACCTCTTTGCATCTCCTTGAGAATAACACATAAATTTTTATGCAAGGTTTTATTTGTTTTTCTCAACTCTTCGTATTTGATCCATGTATCTCCCTCAAACACTATTGATCTCATCCAACTCCTTTCTGTTCGGCTTATACCCTTTACAGCTCTCATTCGTCTTGGAAGAGATGGCTATTTGTTTCATTAGAGAAGAGTTTTGTAAGACATAAAGTGTCTCTTGTTCCTGTGACCAGTCGTCAGCGCTAACAACAATGAAATCTCCACCGTTTCGTCTTGAAACTCGCAACGGTTCATGATTTGAAATGGCTTGTTCAACGGACTCTTTAAGATTTGCGCGAAATTTGTTAACCGTAACTTCTAACATGATATATTCTCCTTAATTAATTTGCCTGAAGCGTACCGCAATACAGTACGCTTGTCAAGGTTTTTTGGGAAGCACAGAAGGATTTGGTCTTTGTACATTTTAAATGCTGAGCCTACTATTGGCCATCATAGGCATTATCAGTATCCCCGGCTTTGCTGCTGAAAATATGAATATCTCCTTCGGCAATGTTATCTATCTGATTGTGGGTGTGGTCATCTTCCTATTAACGGAAAAGTTTCTTTATACAAATATAGATAACGAAAAATACAACAAGATATTCGGTATCTTCCTGTTTGTGTCCGGGATATTACTCATAGTAAAATCTCTGTAGTTCTTAGCAAGAGGGGAAAAGTGTTTTCACCTGCCCGACTTCGTCGTTCGGGCGGGCGCCGAGCCGCCAAGTACGCCAAGTTTTTTACAATAATGAAACATCTACGATGTTTTCGCTATTCTGGTATTAATTTGAAATTCCCTGTTCGGAGTTCGATATCCATGAACATAGACAACCTCGTAGAGGTTGTCTATGTAGATACTGTACAAACCCGGTTATATCCTGAAACTGTGAATAAAATCTGCGCATATCACAAAAACATCGTAGATGTTTCATTATTGTAGAATTATCAAATCAACGTATCAAAAAACAACCTCGTAGAGGTTGTATTATTGTAGAAGATAGAAACCCAACATATTTTAAAATCCTTGTAGAGGATTAATAATGCTATACGAAGAAATTAAACAGATATTTTTCATCGTATTCAATCTCAAATCGTTTTAATAATGCAATATATTCGTCACGAAAGGAACTCTTTTTATGGTGAATTTCCTGGTCTTTTATATAATTATAGACATTATCTAATTGGGATTTCCCATAGGAAAACGCGCCGTAACCATCTTGCCAATGAAATTTCCCTCGAAACCAATCCTTCTCGTTGATAAATGTAGATGAACTTTTTTTTATTGTTCCAACCAGATCTGATATTTTGTCGTTTGGATTTAATCCGATTAGAATATGAATATGATCCAGCATACCATTAATTATTATTGATTTGTGTTTTCTATTTGTAATGATTCCGCTGATATAGTTGAATACTTCGGGTTGAATCTCCTTTTTTAATAATCGTTCACGATATTTGGGTGCAAATACCAATTGTGTGTATAATTGCGTAAATACTCCTGGTTTCATATTGTGTCTGCCTTTTTTATATATCCTCTACGAGGATAATTTATTGGGGCTATTTTTAGTTCCTACAATAATCAAACATCTACGATGTTTCGTCTTGAAACTCGCAACGGTTCATGATTTGAGATAACTTGATCATATAGGGATTTTCTTTTTAAGTCTTTAGCTTAAACAAGTTATAACAAAAACAAAAACCCTATCCTCACGCAAAGATCGCAAAGAATAAAACTGCCGAGAAAATATACGAATATTTATAAGCCATGACTCACTTTTTCTCTCTTAGCGTTGCGGCTCTGCGTGAAGAAAAAAGGGTTCTCACGCCAGGACGCAAAGATCGCAAAGAAAATACAAAAACAAGTTTTATGTCGGGTAAGAAACCCGACCTACGAGTGAAAAAATATAATATTTTGTAGGGCGGGTTTCTTACCCGCCTGTACCTGTTCTGACAGGTTACCCGCCGACCTTGAATTTCCTATGCATTGAATTAAAATATAAAAGCTTTTTTCCCTTAGCGTTCTTTGCGGCTTTGCGTGAGCATATTTTTACTAAAAGCCCGCCCGTATGGCGCTAATTCATTCAACTGACCAGAAAAACCTGAAGTATAGGTACGCAATTTCCTCTGATATTACCATCCTTACTCCTGCACTCGAAGTCCACCATTTTTCCGGATTGTAGTCTTTTGGTGCAACGGCAATAGCACCAAGTTCTATTTTGGACGGCAAGACCTTTCTATACAAATAGTAACTACGTCTAGCGTGGACACCCAGAAGACAGGAAGAAGCGGGATGTATTGGGTTTTTCCGTGTGAAAACAGCAGAGCCCTGTTGCTACTTACTTCCATACCAGATAATCTTCTATTGCAAGATAATCAAGACCACAGCCGAAGAAGGTCATTATTGCGTCGCGGGGTGTGCAGACAATGGGCTGACCGGCTACATTGAAGCTGGTATTGAGAAGCGCCGGTACCCCCGTTATCTTTTTAAATTCGTTGATTAATTCCCAGTATCTGGGAGCAACCTCTTTCCTGACAGACTGCACCCTCACAGTGTTATCTACATGCGCAGCGGAAGCGATATCAGAAACTTTTTCCTCAATAGCCTGAAAGGCAATTATCATGAACGGAGAATTGTAAGGCTGCTTTACGTAAGCTGCATAATCTTCTGCAAGGAATGACGGAGCGAAGGGCCTCCATGGTTCTCTGCCCTTTATACTTTTGTTTACAATATCCTTCATGTCCTTGTTCTTCGGATTACCAAGTATGCTTCTGCCGCCAAGCGCCCTCGGGCCAAACTCCATTCGGCCCTGAAACCAACCGACTGTTTTATTGTCCGCAATCAACGTGGCTGCCTCTTTAGCTATATCATTACAACGCTTGAAATTATTCAGTTTATACTTCTTTAACTCTTGCTCAACTTCTTCATTAGTATAATCCGGGCCATAATAGGGGTGTTCTAAAACAATGTCAGGCCTATGCCCCACAATATCTTTGTAGACACTTACGGCTGCGCCTAATGCCGTACCAATATCATGAGCGGCAGGCTGGATAAATATATTTTCAACGTGATCTGATCGCAACAGCACACCATTCATTGAACAGTTTAAAGCACACCCACCAGATACGCAGAGATTTTCAGATCCGGATATGTTACGAAGATAGGCGCTCATCTGGAGGGCTGCTCTCTCAAGTGTGTGTTGGACTGTTGCTGCAAGGTCTTTATGATGCTGACCCAACTCCTCCCCCTGTTTCCTTTGCGTAACACCCGCAAGATATTTCTTAAAACCCTTCTTATCAATTACAGGTATGTCCCTGTCCCAGTCGATAAATGCAAACTCATTTTCATCATGTTGTCCATAAGCCGCCAGGCCCATGATCTTTCCTTCATCGCTATGAGATTTAAAACCCAACATACTTGTAATCTCACCGTACAAATGCCCCCAACTGTTTCTGTTGGGTATTGACTTGACTACCCTTAGTTCATCACCCTCTCCAATAGCAAGAATACCTGATTCGCTACCACCATAACCATCCAGTGACACGATATTTGAACGATCAAATCCGGAAACATAATAAGAGCTTAATGCATGAGCGACGTGATGGTTGACAAATTTCATTTTCTCGTCCATGTGCCTGAATGGCAACTGTCTTAGCAGAAAATCCCATGGATATCGTTTCTTCTTTTTCTGTCGTTCCGAGGACTCCCATCCGATGGCAATATGATCAACCTCATCCAATGTTACCCCCGCTCTTTTAAGGCAAAACTCAATAGACATATCTGCAGATGCCCTCGGAGAATGTTTAAACCTGTTAAACCTCTCCTCCTCAACCATGGCGACCAACTTGCCATCGACAAGGATGCATGCCCCGTTATTCCATGAAATAGGGTGTGTAACTCCCAGGATTATCATATATTATTCTCCGGTTTGAATTTATTTGATTCTTTTGAGATATCCCTTTGGATTATACGTCATGATGTAACGCTCACGTTCATCATCAACAATGAAATTAGTATTGTCCTTTAAAAACTGTTCAACTGCGATAAGAGGCCCGTCTTTGCGTCCACCCAGACAGTCTTTTGGCTTGAACAGGTCAATTATGCCATCTTCTACTATAAGATAACTATTGATACTCACAAATCCGGAATAGGCATGAAGGTCTTTGGTCACCTGCTCCTTGCTGTGTTCACCGTCGTGCAACACAAGGACTGTTTTGTCTTTACATAGCCCTGCTGCCTTCTCAACTACTTCAGGTGAAGCGCTATCTCCTGTAATTGTAACAATTCTATCATGTTTCACATGATATTTGGATCTATCTATGTCTATAGAGATGACCTTTCCCTTGCCGACTAAATCAAGAAGATTTGCCAAATAGAGTGTACCGCCACCCTCCGCACTACCTATCTCTATAATAATATCCGTCTGCACCTCATGTATTATTTCCTGATATATCCAGGCGTCAAGTGGGTTTTTGAGTGCCCTGTAACCCATCCAATAGCATTTTTCAAATACAATATCACTTTGATGGCGCAAAAGCCATTTTCCCAGCCTCATCCTGAATCTCCGGCGATAGGGTTGTCTCATTGGCCTGAGATTTCTGTATAATTTCTGTAACTTCTTTTGAATTCGTTGTATAGACATTTTTGTCCCCTGTAAGAACTGTATTTAGTAGTTTCTATTTAATCTAGTTTATGATTTGCTATTAATTACGATTTCTTCTTATTTAATTTTCTATAAATGGCAAGACGTAATGGTGAAATTGTTATTTTTAATAGTCGTTTCCAACTCTTTTTTTGAGTTATTTTATGGTTATCTTTCCACACTTCTATTTTTTCACTGAATTCACTTGTAATGTTTCCTGATGCTGAGTCCTTAAATCCTATTCCAACAACCGTATGAGGAGATTCGTCATTACCGGCAGATCCAACAAATGTCTCAGAGTAAGGTTTTAGCAGGCTCTTAAAACCATCGGGAGTAAATCTCCAGAAATCATATGGGAAATCGTGAATGGGAAAATCCATGGATGAGCTTATTACGAGCATACCGCCCGGTTTAAGGATCCTGGTCAACTCATCAATTGCCTTTCTTGGATATTCAACATGTTCAAGCGTATCAAGACAAAGAATAGTGCCAACCGATTCTGACGGAAGATCTATATCGTGAACGTTAAGTATAACATCAACTCCAGGCCCCTCTCGCAAATCAGTTCCAACGTATTTCATACCCTGGAAAAAAGGTCTTAAATTCGCCAAGTCTTCCTGTCCTGCTACCTGAAAAGAGCCAAATTCGTAGATTGGGCCTAACGTTGGAAGAGTCTCTGATACTATTTTTACAAAATCTCTTATTACATTACGCATAGTTGGATGTTCTGTTCCCAGGCTAACCATTCTCATCCGTCACACAACAGTTTCAAATAGCACTGATACCACCTGCTGGAAATTATCTAGTCCCAGATAAAATAATAAGTCTAATAAAAGATCCATAATAGAATTTTCTTATAAAAACTCAAGTTTTTTCTATCTTCACCGGAGGCATTTAGTTATCACGAATTATAAAAGTCTTCCTTCCGGAAAAATTAACAGAAAAGTCAGACGCACATTACAACGATTAGTTTGATATTTACGATAAAATATAATATAATCATTGCTCCGTTTTCCTTTCGAACACATTTGATTGCAAGCCGAACATCAACAGTAACAAGAAACCTTAAAAAGGCTACCCACAACATGTCTATAATAAAATGTTAAAAGATTTATGGAGACACCTCCGCATCTACAGCACAAGAAAGCTTTATAACCTGGTTATGGGTAAGATCCAGTTTTCAATAGGCTCTACACACCTCTATTATCATCCTGCCAAAATTACGATAGAATCAGGTAATATCTGTAACCTTCGTTGCCCACTCTGCCCAACTGGCCAAAAAGACAGTTCTGCCAGAAAAGGGTTGCTCTCATTTTTGGATTTTAAGAGAGTTATAGATGAAATCGGAAATGATCTGCTCCTGATCAGGCTCTATAATTGGGGAGAACCCCTTCTCAATAAAGAACTTATAAAAATGGTAGAGTATGCCGATCAAAAAAGAATAGCTGTGAAAATAAGCACAAATCTGGATCTTCCTATCGATGATACTCAGGCCGAATCCGTAATCAAAGCTAACCTGCAAAAAATATACATTTCCTGTGACGGTGCGAGCAGTTCAACCTATCTGACCTATCATATTGACGGTGATTTTAATAGAGTCATGTCAAATATGAAACTCTTACTCAAGAAAAAGAAGCAATTAGGAAATAGCTATACTGAGTTAATATGGTTGTTTCACGTCTTCAGTCACAACGAACATGAAATTGAGACCGCCAGGGCGATGGCAAAAGAGATAGGTATAAAACTGACCATAAATAAGATACGTACTGATATGGGCAAAGAGATTTTTGAAACTGCTGAAAAATCTCTTGAGCGCGATTCGAAATGGCTGCCGGAAAACCCGGAATATAACACGTTTGATATGACAGAAAAGAAGCCTAGAAGAAAATTTAATTGTCATCTGTTATGGACTGAAACCGTAATCAACTGGGACGGCAACATTCTACCATGCTGTTCGGTGTATAGTGAAACGCACTCTTTTGGTAATATAAAAGAGGATTCTTTTAAAAACATATGGAATAACACAAAATACCTATCAGCGCGAAAAGAGGTTCTCGGTCGTAAAAACAGCACAAAAACAGTTTGCCATACTTGTAAGGCAAATGATTATCTATATATATAATACGGAAGTTAAAAATGCCGAAAGTGTTAAGTGTCTGAATTTTGGGCACTTACTAAAAACTGTTTAACAGTTTTTCACTAACTTTAGTTCACTTCACACTTTAGACATTTATCAATTAAGCTATGACAATAATTGAAATAGTAGCGTTAGTAGGCTTCATTCTTGGTTCAATCCTTCACACAATCCTTTCTATTCTCATTATTCAGAGGAAGAATAAGAAAGGGAGTGAACTTGTCTTCTTATTCCTCGTGATCAGTGTCGCGATGTGGCATTATGGTAACGTCATTTCTCTTTTCAGTGTAATGCTCTTTGGAAAAAATATTCCCATTATTAACCAATCTTCAAATGCAGTTGCATGTATGGGAATGGGTGTAATGCCAAGCCTGCTTTTGCATACTGCCTTATTATTTCTTTTGGAAAGCGGTTGGAAGATCAAGAAAAAAATTATGATAACCATTGTTACCATAATATATCTTCCTATCCTCCCTCTCTCATTTACGGCAGGAAGGATAGTATTTGTTGAAGAGTCCAACATCCTGATGAGTGGCTCACCATTTGTGAAACCTTTTATCATATGGCTTCTGTTTTCAATATTTACATCTGCCGTTATTTCTCGTATTCTCTCCACCAAAGTGGAGGAGGTGGAGGAACAGAGATTTCACTTCTCTATTTTCTGGATTCTCATATTTATCACAATCCTGGTTACCTGTACAGTCATGCTTGAAGGAAGAAATATCCCATATATTGGTGATTATATGATCCTGGTTACTATGCTTTCATCCATCTTTCCCAGTATCATATTTTCTTATTATGTTTATCGTTACAATTATATGGAATTTGTTCTCAGACGAAGTGTTTTTTACTCATTTCAGGCAGTCCTGGTAATCTGTTTCTATTATTTTGGAATAAGGCAATTAAGTAAATATCTGGAGCTCAGTTATTCAATTAACGCAAAGGTATTAGAAGCAGTATTAATCATAACTCTTGTATACTGGTTCCCTAAATTGAAAGAAAATATTCAAGGGTTAATAAGAAAACTGTCCTTTAAGATGATTACAGACACCGAGTACCTTTTAAATGAGTTAAGTCACCAGATCAGCACAGACCTACTTATTGATCTCTCACTTTTACTGGAAAATATTGTAGAATCAATTAAAAATGCAACTGCGATAAAGTATGTCAACCTGATCCTGCTCAAAGGGGGAAGAACACAAGTCGTCGGACATGGTGAGAATACGTTTATAGCCAAAGATGACATAATAAATACAATCAAATATTTTGATAAAGGTGAGATTGCAGTGCTGGACAGACACGAAGTTAGAGATGCTTCTATCATAAATGAAATGAAACGGTTAGAAATGTTTTTTATATTCCCGGTTTTTAAAGATAGAATGTTAATAGGATTGCTGACTCTTGGTAAATCTCGCAGGGGAATGCGACTACGTGCAGAGGATCTTGAACAGTTGATGCTTATTGCAAACCAGATAAGTTCCGCAATGGCAAAAGCAGAGCTAATACAGGAAAAACTACAGCTCGAAAGAAAGATGTATGAAAACGAAAAACTCTCCAGCCTGGGCAGGTTATCTACCAGCGTAGCACATGAGGTAAAAAACCCTCTGAGTTCGATAAAGGCAATAGTCCAGGTCTTAAAAGAAGATTCCATAAACGAAGTGAAAACACAGGAAAGCCTTTCAATAATTGTGGAAGAGATAGATCGTTTAACAAAAGTTGTAAACCAACTCCTGGTGTTTGCCAAACCGCAAATGGACAGCAAATCTACAATCAAGATAAATGATGTAATCAATAAGGTGTTAGTCGTGTTAAGGCATGAAGCAAAAATAAATAATGTGAATATACATCTGGATGCATCAAAAGATCTACCGGTTATCACGGTAGACGAAGGATCCTTAAATGAAGTCTTTTTTAATCTTATTCATAATGCTATACAAGCCATGTCAGAAGGTGGAAAATTGACAATATCAACTAGCTACGATCAAAAAGACGATTATATTACTGTTATTTTTGAAAATACCGGACCAGGCATATCCGAGGAAGATATGGGCAAGATCTTTGAGCCATTTTATACAACTAAGCAGATGGGTACCGGTTTAGGACTAGCTATTGTCAAAAGAAAACTGGAAGAACTAAGAGGTATGATCCATGTGAAAAGTGAAGATTCATCCACAAGGTTTACAGTTAAAATACCATCGTCAGAGGGCGTACTGGTAAGTAATATCTAAATTATGGAAAAATTAATATTAATAGTAGATGACGAAAAAGCAGCAAGGTTTGGAATGAAACTGGCTTTAGAAAAAGACGGTTACAATGTCATGGAGGCCAGTGATGGTATTAACGCTTTTGATGTAATAAAGGCGAAAAAGCCCTCTCTCATTTTCCTTGATATTAATATGCCAAAGATTAATGGAATTCAGGTATTAGAAGAAATAAACCGTATGGAAAGCCCTCCCATGATAGTCATCGTAACTGCTTACGGATCTGAAAGAGTTGCGGTTGATGCCATGAAAAAAGGTGCTTACGAT
>JAIQZR010000027.1 GCA_021777035.1 Candidatus Scalindua sp.
ATTTTATTGTCGGAGACCGTAGTTCACATGCCATGGTGGGTGATATTCGCTCGCCGTCGGGAGACGGCTCCTACCGTAACCTCAAATTCATTATTCGAAGTTCGATGTTCTTTATTCGATATTCTCTTCTAATAATTTACTTTTACTTCCACGAAGCAAAAAAAACACAACCAGGTTTCTTTTCCTCAACAAACTTTTCCAATTCAAACCCTATCTTTCTCGAAATCCATTGATGATAGGTTACTGGTGAAGGATTCATAATTAAGTCTGCATCAATAAGTTCATATCTTTCGTCGTCAGGAGTTTTTAAATAGTCTTCATATGTATATATTCTTTTTTTTTCTATTGCAGTTGCCATTGCAGATGCCCTTTATCTTCCAACCAGAACCAGAAATTTCAGATTAAATTACTAATTATCAAACTCAGGATGCTTATCAATCTCGTAATAGCAGGTTCAAACTACACATTATAGGAATAGTTGTCAAATGAAAAAACGGTTACTGCCAAAGCTCTATCTTGTAGGTGAAGAGTTGAACAATAAAAAAAGGGTAAGAATCTTAGTGACTCTTACCCTTTTAAATTTAGCGGAATAGAAAATCCGATCTTATTAACAAAAACTTCTTAGAACTTCACTGAAGTCTGTATGTACGCCCAATCTACTCCTCTATCTATGCCAGAACCTGTATCTTCTATGAAATCACCGGCAAAGAAGTGAGAATATCCGGCAGTTACACCGAAATTGTTAAATAGTTTATACTTAACGGTGAAGTCAACTTCTTGCCCTAAGTCCGGATCTACGTCCTGGAATGTACCAGTAAAAACATCGTTAACTGTTTGATAGGTATTTGCACCTGGTCTTATTATGCCAATACCGCCACCAAAGCCAGTACCACCACCAACGCTATACCAGTTATCTTCAACTTGATCAAGCCTCATGAAATGCACCTTGCAGTCAAGCGCAAGCTTTTTTGTCGGACTCGCACTCAGGTGTATCTGATGATCTCTGATGTTCTGCCAGCCAGTCATGTCCATATATCCATTATGTGCATGTCCTGTAGGATACAGGTGATCAAACGTCTTTGTACTACCAGTATTTGGACTATCATCACCACTAGCAAATGAGTACGCATAACCTATCCTCGGTGTCCATGGCAAACTTTTGAAAGTGTAGCCAGCTTCAGCATGAATTGCAAATGCCTGTATAGACTGTTCAATATCGTTACCGACATCTCCAGCTCCAAAAGCCACCGGTACAAAATCTCCAGCTCTTAGACCCGTTGCCTCACCCATCTGCCAAGCTGGTTCTATAGTAAAATCTGCACCTGGCAATACATCCAGATTCTTTCCGGCAAGCCTAAAACCGAAGGTATACCTATTTTCAGAAGTATTTCCTGCAACACCAAGCCTGTCACCTTCAGCAGTTCTTGTCCTTGCAATAAAATAAGGTTCAGCCACTACTCCCTTTAACACATTAAAGTGCGTATATGCACCATAAAGAACTTCATCAATACCACTACCTCCAGGTGCAATACCACCAGAAGCACCACCGGTTTCCTTTTCTTCTATCTGAAACGCAAACAAGTCTACCCAGTGCTTTTTATTGTCCCATCTAAGCCTACCACCATCGTATGATCTGCCCTGATTAGCCCATCCCAGTGTACCTATAAGTCTCTGATTACCGTAGTTCTGCCCCCATCTACCAACCCTCAACTCAAGGTTGTTAAAAATGGAATTCAAGTCACCAAGATTTCTTAACTCAACATAACCCTGTTGCAGATCAGTCCTATTCAAGTTTCCAATAGTACCTGATGGAGCTCCACCAAGCCCTAAACCTTCCTCACCAAACGTACGTACATCCTGCAACTGAATAAACGCACGAACGTTCCTGTTTATGTCCGCGTCCAAGTTTAATCTTACCCGCTGCAACATGAATTCTGAGGTCTCAGCACGTCCCGGACCAGATTGGTCACCAGCAGTCGCCGCATCGCCAACACCCCAAATAACATTTCTTCCGTTTCTTGTGCCTGCATTTGCAAAATAACCAAAAGATGCATTATTAGCATTTGGCATTTGATCTCTTATCTCAAACCTGTGCCTCATATCAAAACCAATCTTCAGCTTATTTATCTTGCCCGCAGTCACATTTGATGTTGACGGCCTTGACTCTAATGCCTCTATCCTCTTGATAAGACTATCAAGAGCCACATCCTCCTGTGCCTTCACATCCCGAACTCCAACCAACGCGCAGGCTGATAAGATTGCAAACACAGATGCAAAAGCGATAAAATAATTTCTAATCCTCATCATACTTAATCCCCCCCCAAAAAAATAAAAATAAGCATCAACAATCACAAACTATCTACAATGATCTTGTAGTATATACAAGACATCTGACTGAAATGCAAGCATTTTTTATAAAATAAATTACAGTTTTTTTATTTACGAAAAGACACGTTATTTCACACTATCAGGATCGGTACATGTCGAGTGGGTTTCTTCCTGCTTTTACAACTCTCAAATAGACAAAATGGATCTTCTAAATCATACTTTTTTGCTAAATTCATTATTCGAAGTTCAATGTTCTTTATTCGATATTTTCTTTTGAACCATACTTAGAAATAATCTCTTCAAGGAAACCCTTACTTACTTATTATTCTATATTTCTCAATCATGAATAATGAACACCGAATAATGAATTATGAATTTGATTCCATTGTCGGCGACCGTAGTTCACATGCCATGGTAGGTGATATTCGCTCGCCGTCGGGAGACGGCTCCTACCAAGCTTTGAATTCATTATTCGAAGTTCAATGTTCTATATTCGATATTTTCTTTTGAACCATACTCAGAAAAAACCTCTTTAAGGAAGCCCTTACTTACTTATTATTCTACATTTCTCAATGTATGAACTCCGAATAATGAATATCGAATAATGAACACCAATAACCAATACATCAAACCAAATCAGGACACTACTTATTGCCTCCAAGGCCAATTCCCAGCTTCGCTTCAACATTGTATACTCTCTCCAGCATATCATGTTGCGATTTGATGCGTGACAGCTGGTTGACCATTGGCGCCCAGCCCCACCACCATGCGTAATCCTGCTGGCCATGAGCTACACCTTTGTATCCCTTGAGCGCGTACCAAAACCACATGTTTCCATATTCCGTTTCAATCTGACTCGGGTTACCATCGTCATGCCTGAAATTGGCGTAAACACCTAGTATGGGACCGACCACGGGAACCTTGCCCTTAGCCATCTTAAATGCCTTGTAAACACCCTCGCCAAGCAACTTCACGCCCAGTTTGTCAGCAAGTACATCGCCCATAGGATAAGGAGCTCTGCCTTTTACATCAATCCAACCTTTTTCAAAACACTCTTCTACAAGTAACTGGGCCTCATCACGTTTGCGATACGCTGCGAACATATATTCATCAAGTGCCTCAAACCACAATCTTGAAAACCGTCCACTATGGCAATTACTGCAAAGCTCCAGCCATCTTTCAAGTTTTCTCTTGTTCGCACCGTCATAAATATCCAGCTTCTTGTCCAATGGCGGCATAGTAATCCCATAAGGATAGTCCTTCATGCTGGACTTGTAATCTACTTGAACAGGCGGAATAGTACCCATTCGCCAGCGCCCTTTGGATGTTACATTATGCCCCCACTTACCTGTTGTATTATTATACATATGGCAGACCTGACATGTTGGAGCACGCATCTCCGGACCACCAAGCGCCAAATCATTCAATCCCTTGTCAAATGCCCAGGTGTCACCTTCCATAGAATAGATAACACCCATTTTTGAGTCTTTATAGGTCTCTGCATCAGGATGGTCTGCACCCATATGACAGGAATAACACGCTTCAGGCTTTCTTGCCTCTTCAGCGCTAAACTTATGCCGAGTATGACATGCGTCGCATCTCTCCATTGCAGGGTGGCACTGGTCACAGCCAATGAACGAGTAACCCTCACCCCTCCTGAAGCCTTCTACATACCAAGGCACCACAACGTTTGATATCCACGATGCCCTGTGACTCGGCCTCCCATCCGCAATCTCAGAAGCAAACTCCTCCACCTGTTGCCTGTGACACTTCTTGCAAACGTCATCAGCCACGGGCAAAAACAACTCATCATGACTTTCACCATGACAGAAGTTACATGTCACCTGCTCTATTTTTATTCCGGACGCTTCTTCAATCGCCCTTGTTTTTTCTGCAAATTCAGAACTTCTTCTAGGTTTTGCATGAGTTGAATTCCTCCAAGATCTAACAATTCCCGGGGTCACCTCATCATGACAACCCATGCAATCTCCTGAAGCATACTCATCAAATAAGTCTTTAAAAGCGCTCAAGTCAGGCCTTATATAATGGTTCTTTGGGCTCCAGTACATATGAAGAGGCGTTGGTTTATAATAATCCGCCCAAGGGCCACTACCCTTCTCCAAGCCAACCCAGTTCTCAAATCCTTTTTGACCTGCTTCAGTCGGAAAAACCAATCTTTCCGGAGATGGATTCGGAGCTCCCTGCGCAAAGAGTGCACCGCCGTTTAACATCTGAAAAGCCACACAAATTAACAATATGATGCCGATTCTGAAATGCCTCATAGCTCCCCCCCTCACTCTGGAATTGTAAATAACAAAGCCTGCACAGCCTACCAACCTAGTCGGAATAATACAACAAAAGCCGGAAATGTCAACTTCAATCTACTTCATCAGCAAAGCAACTAAATCGCTACAATCTTCACGGCAAAAACATTATGCACATCCACCCACTTTAAAAATCTATGCTCATTACTATGCAAACAATATTCTCAAAAATATTACTTACGCATTTCATGTCTATTCGGAACATGACAATTACCACAGATTTTAAAATCAAAAGAGATACGTGCCAGTTTTTGACCCTCTTCAACATCACCTTTGTGTTCGCCAGCCATAAGGTGGCTATACACCTCTCCAGGGCCATGGCACGCTTCACAGCCAACACCAGGCTCTGAATACGTCCTTTTGTCTGCCCGGTAACCCGTAGTATGGCACTTATAACATTGGTTTTTATAGTCAGCATTACCGCTTATGTAGTCGGGCTCCTTTGCTATCCTCTCAAAGGTCTTAAACTTTGTCCTACTCCACCTTTCGACATGTTCCGGATGCATTTTCTTATGACACTTAATACATTTTCTCCTGCCAACATAAATTTGATATTCGCCTGTCGGGCTATAGAAACTCTCCACCTTGAGCCGATCTTCAGACTCAGGATTCAATTCATGGAGCCGCTTCCACATTTTAATAAACTCTTCGGCGGAAGCGGTACGAGGGCCTTCCATATCCTTCCTATCAGCATGAGACCCTTCATGTGCACGCTCAGACTCAAGAGCCCGGCCATTACCACCATGACACACAGTACATCCGTATATATCGAAAGGGATTGGAAGCCCTTCCGGATGCAATTTAGCCAATTCATCTTCGTCAATATGGCATGTCATACATCTTTCGACGCGATGCCCGTTCTCCATATTACTCCAAAGCCCCTCACCCTTAAGCAATATCTGCTTTATCTTAAACTTCATACTTTTCAAATTCCCAATCTTACTTTCTAGCTCTTTTGCTTTTTTCGGATCACCCCATTCCGGGTTTGACCAAAACTCATAGCTCTCTTCTGCCGCTGCAATCTTTTTCTTGATAACGGCCCTCTGGTGTTGCTTCCACTCCGGATTGTACTCCTTATAAAACCACACCACAGATACCCCCAGCATCAAGACAGATAGTACGAGCAGCCATATTAATTTGACGTAATGAGCCATTATTAAAAGTTTAGAAATGTATTAAAAATATGAAGAGATAAGATGTATTTAACGTCAAATACATACCTTAGGAAAATTTTAATGGGAACTAATAACATTATTGCCATTAAACTTACAAAAATATAGTATTTTGCAATGCCCAAGGTTCTATAAAAACTTTTGAAAATAAACCTTGGAGTAATTACACAAATACTAAAGTATAGTATAAAGAACGCAAACCCGCCGGCAATGCTAAAGTCCACCATCTCAGCAGGCGGCACTACCTTTGCGATAGCTCTGTCTTCCCATGGCCAGTAAAACACCCTGCCCGGGCCCCTGAAAAACTGCCCGACAATTATCAGAATATACCACATTGCATAACCAAAGCAGAAAGCGGACACCGCAATGGGCCTTGCTCTAAACGAGTACCAGCCAATGCCAGTCTCCTTATTTGGATCGATAAAGGGCAGGACTATTAAACCTACAAGCAATATAGAAGGTATTACAACCCCTGCCAACCATGGATCAAAATATATAAGCAGTTCCTGAAGCCCGATAAAATACCACGGCGCCCTCTCATCAAGTGGCGTATCAGATGGATTTGCCAACTCTTTCAGCGGCGCGTCCATATACAGAGACCACACCATAATTATAAAGGTGAATAACAGTCCCGCAATAAACTCTATCCCAACAGAGTCACGGAGGTGCTTAACGGTGTAGTCCTGCTGCTTAGGAGTTAATGTTTCAAAGCCCTCTTTATAGTCAGCACGTACATCAATATTCTTGACATACTCCCACTCATTCTTTGACATACGAACGATTACTTCATCTTTTTCTTTTGACTCGCCTTGTGCTTCAGCCATATTTCTTCCCCGTAATACCCAACCTACTAAATCAACACACAACCTGCAATACGCCGTAATCAAGCATGAATTGATAAGCCACAAACTAAGCTGCCTAAAGGCAACAACTCGTTAAAAAGAGAACATCGAATAATGAACATCGAATAATGAATTCTAAATTCGATTTCCATTATTCAATTATTATTGGATTTCCTATGCATTTAATTATCTTCTGTTACTCTTCCCTTCGGTTTTTGTGCAGTCCGAATACTTGATACAAAGATCGAAATCAACTCATTACATTCTCTGATTATCTTGTCTAACCTTTGTGATTGCCTTATCAAAGGTTTACGTTTGATAATTTTAAGGCAAATATTTGTTTCCCTTAACTCCTTTAAAATAATTTTCATCTTATGAATAAAATCCTTCTGCGACTCAGAACTTTGGACTTCACCATAATTTAACGCTGGAGATGTTCCACAT
>JAIQZR010000028.1 GCA_021777035.1 Candidatus Scalindua sp.
GGAATTCAAAGTCGGCGGACAACCTGCCCGACTTCGCTATTCAGGCGGGGAAACCCGCCCTACAAAATATTATATTTTTTTACTCGTAGGTCGGGTTTCCCCGCCTGTACCTATTCGGGCAGGTTACCCGACATTTTCCAACTTTGCACCCGTACACATCTCGGGTGATTTAATGGCCAAGGAATACCTGCGCAGAATGTTAATGGCAGGCTGATAAATTCCCCGGTTATTCTTAAACCTTACAAGTGCATAATTGAGGGACGGATTAAATTCATGAATCATACAATGTGGAAAATTTTAAGGGGGGAAGGGCCATTAATTGCCACCGCAATTCATAGTGGTCATGAATTACGGGACGATGTTGCCGCAATAACAGCATTAAATGATGGTGAGCGTCTGAGAGAAGAAGATCCTTATACCGGGAAGTGGGCCGAGGCCGTAGAAACCAATATTGTTGTTGGACGTTCTCGTTTTGAAGTAGATCTAAACCGACCAAGAGATAAAGCGTTCTATCGATTTCCGGAAGATGCCTGGGGGCTTAATTTGTGGAAAGAACCTCCAGCGCCAAATATAATTCAAAGATCAATAGATCAGTACGATACTTTTTACAAGGAAGTTAATCAATTACTGAGGGAAAAGATCGCGAATCATGGTTTCTTTCTTGTATTAGATATACATAGCTACAATCATCTTCGTGAAGGATCCGACGGCCCAATCGCAAATCCCGAAGGTAATCCGGAAGTTAACGTGGGGACTGGAACAATGGATCGTAATCGTTGGGCATCCTTGGTTGATCGATTCATTTCGGAATTAAATGTCTTTACTTTTCTGGGCCGTAATTTGGATGTGCGGGAGAACATCAAATTTCGTGGAGGAGAGTTCCCCCGGTGGGTTCATACTAACTTTCCCGAGAACGGTTGCGCATTGGCCGTTGAGTTTAAAAAGTTTTTCATGAATGAGTGGAATGGCGAGCTCAATCATGAGATGCATAAGACTATTTTGCACGCTCTCCGTGCAACTCTGCCGGGTCTATTGGAGGAATTAAAGCGTTCAGGAGCGCGTTTTTAGTTGGAGTGGGGGTATGACAAAAAAAATTAAGGAAGGAAGGAAGCTTGGTTCTGCAGGCAGAATATTGGCCAAGTCTAATGACTTAGATACCATTACGGATGATTTTATAACATCCGTTCGTGAGAGAGTTATCAGTGGCAACCCCATTAGGCGAAAATTACAGGAATATGGCCGGGTGCATATTGACCGACAACTGCCCTTTATATGTGTTTTCCGGCATCCTCCTGGCGCAAAAGATCTTGGCACCCAGAAACTAGTCATGAGTGAGGCCTCTTATCTTATTGCCTCCGGTGAGAAAAAGCTACAAAAGGGTCTCGCAAAGCTTATCAAGGGATTAGCCGAGACGTTAACGGAGATCTTCGGCTCTTTTCTATTGATGGAGATTTGGGAATCAAACGACGTCAGCAATGACGGAGAACTTTCTCAGGATAAACCCACTTTTCGTCTTTATGCTCCCGAAAGGAATACCATTCCTAAAGCCGTTACCGCTTTTCAGAAAGCGTTGTTGAATATGCAAATCCAAAAAATAAGGGCAGATGTAAAAGTGGTTGAGCGGGTGGAGATTTCTCCGCCAGGTCTTCCGGTCCTTATAAAGTCAAGTGTGGCGGAAAAAATGGGTTGCCATGTGTTAGGGCTTCAGGTTAAACCCATTTACCGAGATTCCGTATCGGGAGAGTTGCGCCCTTTGGTCCTTCAGTCTTTGCGCAGGGCTTTATCCAAGGTATACAAAAAAAGTTTCTATGAATTTACCCACAATTACACGACTCACCGTCCTCCTCATTATCATTCGCTTGGGCGCAGGGCCATGGTCAAGGCGGTATGGACTGCAGACCAGCAACTCGCGGATATCAGTAGCGGATTTGATCTTTTATTGGGTGTCACACCAACCAATACAAACAATGCGTGGAATGAATTTAAACGCTCCAAATTCCAGAAAACTCCGGTACTGATTTACCGTCCGTTACCTATTGATCCTTTCCTGCTCAAGCGGAGCTTGTTTGACGTTCGCATTGAGCGCTTAGAGGATCCCGCCCTGATGCACCTTTTTTATGATAAACAAATGGAACTGGAACGAATGATCAATCTACTGGCTGAACGGGGAACTCGAAACTTCGTCTATACAAGCTTGCAACTATATGGCAGGGTGGACGATGAATTACTTAGTTCCGCTAAAGATGTCCTGGAACGTGTATTGCCGAAAAGAGCTGACGATGGAGACAGGAGTTTTCTTGATGCCGCAGCCTTCGCTGTCCAGGCTGAAGAGGAAATCAGTTACTTGCGTATGACACGTCCGGATATCAAAAGTCGTGTTGAAATTCGAGACGATATTGCCGGCCTGATGGTGTCCCGTGGGAATTTGCTCATTGGCAACGAGGTCAAGATACCCGCCTCTCGAGTAGCCGCTGCGCTGTCCCATGAGGTTGGGACGCATATACTGACATATCTTAATGGTCAGGCTCAGAAGTTCAAGCACCTCTATATAGGCCTGCCGGGTTACGAAGAACTTCAGGAGGGTCTGGCCGTGTTATCGGAATATCTGGTCGGGGGCCTTTCGGGGTCGCGTCTGCGCCTTTTGGCTGCCCGTGTCATGGCGGTCAATTTACTTTTAGAGGGAGCTTCGTTTGTAGAAGTTTTCCGAGAATTGGAGGATACTTATAAGTTTCTCCATCGTACCGCGTTTAATATAACTCTCCGGATTTTTCGAGGTGGGGGGTTTACAAAGGACATGGTGTATTTGCGGGGGCTAATCAAATTGCTGGACTATCTCAAAAAAGGAGGAGATCTGGAGATACTGTTTGTCGGTAAATTTGCCCTGTCTCACGTGGGTTTGATTCAAGAGCTTCAGTTGCGTCATGTGTTGGGGCCGCCGCCATTGCGTCCCAGTTATCTCAATAATCCGAAGGCGAGAGAACGCTTGGGGAAGGTTCGGAGTGGAATTACTTTGTTGGAGATTATAAAGGAGGAATAATTTATGAATATTGGATTTTTCGTTAACGACATTCATGCTGAGAAAGCGGTTTATACCACAGTCCGGCTAGCCATGACCGCCAGTAACAGAGGGCATCATGTGTGGTTTATCGGGACCAGTGATTTTACCTATGACCCGGATGATACCATCCGTGCCTGGGCCAAGGCGGCTCCACCCAAAAAATATCGTGCCACCGATAAATATCTTGGCGCATTATTGGGGGAAAAGGGTCATTTAGAGCGCATTTCGGTAAATGATCTGGATATTCTCTTGTTGCGTAATAACCCGTCAGAGGAAAATGAATTCAGGACCTGGGCCAGAACCGCAGGTATTATTTTTGGGAGAATGGCTATGGGTGGTGGGGTCGTTGTTTTAAACGACCCTAATGGACTGGCCAGCGCGTTAGACCGAATGTATCAACAGCTTTTACCAGAAAGCATCCGTCCAAAAACCTTGATTTCCAGAAACAGGGAGAAAATTAAATCTTTTATCAAAAGCCTGGGAGGGCAAGGTGTGCTCAAGGGGCTGAAGGGCACCGGAGGTAAGTCAGTTTTTGTAGTTTCCACAAAAAATCAAAGCAATTTAAATCAGATGATTGAGGCGATTACCCGAACCGGTTATGTCGTTGCTCAGGAATTTTTACCAAATGCACAAACAGGAACCGTTAGAATGATTCTTATGAATGGCGAACCCTTGCGGCACAAGGGAAAGTTTGCCGCTTTTCAATGGATACGAAACCCTGACGAAATGAGATCAAATATTCATGCCAGCGGAACAACCCAGGGAGTGAAAATCACTGATGATCATCTGCGCATTGCCGAAGCGGTGCGCCCGCGCCTGGTTGAAGATGGAATGTTTCTGGCCGGTTTGGATATCGTGGATAATAAACTAATGGGACTTGATGTTTTCAGCCCTGGTGGGCTTGGTAATGCGCAGAAATATGAAAAAGTTAATTTTGATGAAGCCGTAATCATGGGATTGGAAAATAAGGTAGATTACATGAAGTACTACAAAAGACAATTCAATAACGCGGATATGGCTTCTCTCTAAAAATAAGGAGGTATAAATGAAAATCGCTTTTTTTGTTAATGACGTAATGACCGAGCAAGCGGGATATTCAACCACTCGTTTGGCAATGGCCGCTACCAATCGTGGCCATCAGTCGTGGTTAATTGGCGCGGAGGATTTTGATTGTGACGTGGACAACAGAGTGCATGCCCTTGCCTATAGCGCTCCAAAGAAAAAGTATTCGACCACTGCGTCTTATTTAGGGGATGTTCAATCCAAACGGGCGGTGAGAGAGAATATTGTCGTAGATGATTTGGACATTCTTATGTTGCGAAATGATCCATCCACGGACACGGGTTATCGTTCCTGGGCTCAAACAGTCGGCATAACCTTTGGGCAAGTTGCTTTGCAGAAGGGGGTTGTTGTGGTCAATGATCCAAGAAGTCTTCAGATCGCGACCAACAAGATGTATTTTCAGATGTTTCCGGAAGAAGTTCGTCCAAAAACATTGATATCTCAAAATAAGAAAGACATCAAAGCGTTTATCAAGGATATGGGAGGCAACGCGGTTCTTAAACCTCTTCAGGGTTCGGGAGGAAGTGGGGTATTCCTGGTTAATATCGAGGATACGTCCAACCTAAATCAGATGATTGAATCCTTGACTCAGGACGGTTATATTATCGTACAAGAATATCTCCCCGCCGCTGCTGAGGGTGATACGCGTCTTTTTGTGATGAATGGAAAACCCTTGCGTTATAGGGGTAAGTATGCAGCCTTCCGGAGAGTACGCAGCGGGGATGATATGCGTAGCAACATCCATGCTGGCGGCAAATTACGGCAGGCAGAGATCGGGCCGAGCCATTTAAGGCTGGCAGAAATTGTGCGACCGAAACTCGTTCAAGATGGAATGTTCCTCGTGGGTTTGGATATCGTTGGTGATAAGCTCATGGAAATAAATGTGTTCAGTCCTGGGGGGCTTGGTAGCGCGCAGAAATTTGAGAAAGTCGATTTCTCTCTGGCTGTTTTGGATGCGTTAGAACGAAAAACCGGTTATATGAAAGAATATCATAGAAAATTTTCAAATAAGGAAATCGCATCATTGTAATACGATAATTATCTTTATGTTCAAGGAGAAGGTTTAGAAACAAGAAATATTTATGGAGATAAAATTCAACCAAAACGTGAAGAATGTAAGTTTGCTTTAAAACGTATCATCACGCCCGCTCGGACAAGCCGTTCGGACGGGGATGATGCACTCCATATTTTCCCCTAATTCAATGACATTGCTGCAGAGGCGGTGGGGACAACTTACTTCCTTTTGAATTGGCAGCAAACGGGTTCATGCCTGTTTATTCCAAATTCTCACCCTATTTTCTTGACTGGATTACTATCCCTCTTAATAAGCGTCCAAGTATGTCTGCTCCGGTAATTACCCGTTTTTCATCACTCCAGACGAGGATAACGTCATTGTCAATAACATCGTCTTCCGCAGTCTCCGGTTTTACTCGCAATTTCAATATTACATTACCCAATTCAATATGAGGATCTTTTACTATAATAGGGCGATGACAATAGGCGTATGGTTGAAAAGGTTCTGTACTGAACAAGGCAGACCTGAGAAATCCGTCTGCATCAAGGACCAGATGAGGTTCGTCCGACTCATCCGTTATTATGACCCATTTTTTGCCGGATGACTGAATCTGATGAAGAAAAGGATCTGAGGGAACTCTTTCAAACTCAGGAAAGACAGGGAATCCATTGGAAAGAGAAAATCTAAGTATACTTTTTGGATCAACAGGCTCCCCCTCGTGACGAACAAGAAGATCATCAATCTCAAGAAAGTTAAGTGCTCCCAGTCCTTCAAGCCGGTCAATATCCACCTCACTGGCTTTTACATGTTTTTTTATTACTTCACGCAAGCCTCTTTCATGAAAATATTCTATACCCTCCTGCCCAAGCCACAGGTCAAGAAGCTTTGCAAAAGGTTTTACAACAGGATAAAGAATTATTTGATATACTCGGAAGATTGGCATAAGCATGGAGGCCATCTTAAGGGCGTTTCGTGAAAAATACGCTTGAGGTATGATTTCACCAAATATTGTGATGACAAAAGTAGAAAAAAAGAATGCCCAAAGGCCAGTTAGAACAGAACCTGATAAAAGTGTCAAAAGAACATTAACTCCCACATTCCCCCATAAAACAGTAGTGAGTACATAGTTTGAATCCTTTCGAAGCTTCAGGACTCTTTTGGCACTCTTGTTGCCTGTTGACGCCTCAACCTCCAGGCTTAATCTTGTAACACTGAAAAAAGCCAGGTTTAATCCTGAAAACATCGCAGACTGAGAGATGCAGAAAGCGATGGCCATCCATGTTAATATTTGCATTAGCAGAAGCTCCTCTAATGGATTATTGTAAAGTAGTATTAAAAGCACACAACATGCACTCATCGGACAGTAACAACTTATTTTTTCTCAAACCCTAACCCCGTTGTTTGTACCACATTTTTGTTACTCAATTTATGTTCTATTTTCGTTACAGCCTTTAAAAAAAGCTTTTGACCCACTGCGTATACCTCTAATGTTATAACCTCCTTCCTGGATAATAAGCAAAGGCTTCTTTGTCGATATCAGACGTTTCCCAATACTCTCAAATATTTTAGGACTTAAAAGAAACGTACCCGTCGGGTCTCCTTTAAGAATATCAAATCCGAGAGACACAACTATAATATCAGGATTGAAGTTCAAAATCAAATTTATCGCTTTGTTAAACACACGAAGATATTTATCATTCTCTGTCCGTGGAGGCAGCGGAAAATTCCGATTGAAATCAACTCCTTCACCTTCACCCCTTTCTGCCTCATAACCGGAAAAGTACGGATATGAGTAATCCGGATGCCCATGTATAGATACTGTCAGGACATCATTTCTATTATAAAAGATGTCCTGAGTACCGTTGCCATGATGAAAATCAATATCAAGAATAGCCACCTTGCCCTCCTGATAGGAAAAGTATCCGCGCTCCTTAACGGAAAGGTTTCTGCAGTATTCACTGACCACCGCATCATATAGTGCACTGCCTACTCCCCTGCCTCGCAATCCTGATCGCGTGGCTATGAAATCCAGGAAACAGCAATTTATTTCCGAGAAGTGCATAACAAGGGCAAAGCCATCGACCCGTCCCAGAGCGCCTTCAGCTACAACCAGGGTTGTACAATATTTGTGCCGGATGGGTTAACGTATCAGCAATGGAATTTTTTCCGCGTATTCGATCAACTTTGGAAATCTTTGTACAAAAATTTCCTGAATCTGTTTCACGCGATCTCTGGACACAAGAGAACCGGCATCTCTTAAAATTCTTATTCTGATCATATATGACTCTTGCTGAAAATCAAGATCTGTGCGGTATGAAAACTTGTTGATTGCTAGAATATAAAGGGTTTATAATACTCACGTATTTTTCAAATGTGGATATTAAATTTGTATATGTACACGATCGTTCCGGCATTAATCTTTAGTTGAATCACTATCAGTAAAGGGTTCATCCCTCGCACTTCTGCCTTCGACAATCCTGATCTCTATAGGTTTATGACTATCAAGATGGACATCTCTCTGCGGAAATGCGATTACAATACCTGCTTCACGAAACAGGGTGTCGATTTGATAGCGAAGTTCGCTTTCTATTCTCTTTCTATCAAACATGCGTTTCACGACTATCCAAAAATGCACCTCAAACTGAAGAGAGTTATCTCCGAAATCAGTAAAAAGCAGGACGCGTTCAGGTATCTTTAATACCTTTTCATGTTCGTCCACGGCCTTATTGATGAGACGCTCGACTTCTCGCGTTGGTGATCCATAAACAACACCAACCTTAATACTTGTTCTTATCAGATTATCTGAGAGAGTCCAGTTTAAAACATTGTTTTGAAGGAAGGAGCTGTTCGGCACAATGATATGTGTATTCTGAGAAGAACGTACTCGTGTACTTCTGGCCCCGATATATTCTATCGTACCATACAACGTGTCAACTTCTACTATGTCTCCGATCTTTATCGGCCGTTCAGCCATCAGGATTAATCCACTGACAAAATTGTTGATGATATTCTGCATTCCAAACCCAAGTCCAATACCAAATGCACCGGCAAAGATAGAAAGGCTTCTCAGAGGGATCCCTGCTACGTTTAATCCTATTATTGCAGCAATACCAATTATAAGATATCTTATGCCGAATGAAATTGCATGCCGTGCCCCTGCCCCTAAAGTCGCTTTTTCGTCAAATCGTGTTTGTATGAAATTCTTTAAATATCTGGCTGATATGAAGGCCGTCACAAGGATTAATATACCAAAAAGTATTTTAAAAGGTGTTGTATATCTACCTTCGGCAAGTACGAACTTATAAGCCAAACTGTTCTTTGTAGAAATAAGCACATAGATGACATTACCATATATCTCCCGAAATAACGCTGGTGCGGCTGTTGAATTCACAACATCTTTAAAGGTATTATTCCATGTCACAAAAATTATAATTACAGAGATTGTTACCATTCCATAATCTAATAAATGCTTATGAACACTGAATCTGGACTGTATTGTCTTTTCTTCTATTTCAGATTCTTTTGTTTCAAGCATCTTTAATTGCTGCAGCCTCTTTTCCTGTGAAAGAAATTGTTGCCTTAAGAGATATCGATATATAAGGTAGACAATGATGACTACAAACATGCTCTTTATCAGGGTCGCCATAAGGGTATATGTCAACAGGGCATAACCAAGACTTCGTATGGCAAAAAGCATGATTATGAATGCAATAAATAATGGGTAAAGCAGATTAATTACCTTATTAACGAGTTTACCGAGAACACTTTCAGGATACGGTAATATTTTCAGCAGATACGACTTCTGGCCAACAGCCAGCCAGATGACCAGGCATAGCGTAACTATCCGGTAAATAAACCACAATAATTCAATAACATCTTTTCTATAGCTATGGGCATTCAAGACAAAAATTGATGTTATTATTATTGCGGAAAAGAGTAGGATTGCATTCAGGCGTTTGAACGTATGCCTCGCAGAAGAGTAAGTAATCATGGTCCAACGTTTCTTTCCCAGATTTGGGCTTAATGACTGGACAACGAATCCCTTTAACAATTTGTAAACCGTGACGACTGCCAGGCCATAAACGAATGAGAGGACGATGGGTGCATGAGATGGAATAACAAGGGATATGGTAAGAGAGATAATAAATAAAAAGAAAACCGTCAAAACACCATTCATTATTCGTAACAAACCTGGTATGAGCTTATATGTGGAAAATGTCTGGGGTGTTATTGCCGTAAATCTTGCGATCTCTTGTCTCGCCCATCTCTTAAGATAACGCCTGGTAAAATAAACCAGAAACATAACAATTATGATGATTAACAGTTTTACTACGAATACCGGTATATTCTTTTTATCTGATAAATAAATCCTCAGTTGTTTGGAATTCTGCACAGACGCCTTATATAAATCAAAAGGCTTGTACCAAAGAACTTTTATATCCGATAAGCCCACTATCGCGGTTTTTGTTGAAATTTCGCTTTCCCTCCTTGCCCATACATTTGCAGCTCGTGTCCGGGAAATGATTTTTTTGGCTTCTGTTAAGTTCTCCAATAACGCCTTGTTTACTTCTAATCTCTCATTCAATCTTTCAGTCTTTGTCTCTACCAGACTGTGTTGCTCCTCGATATGTTTAACACGGAGGTTTGCAAGTTTTATTAACTGTTCGCTCATCGCCTTGTCTGAAAAGCCTTCTGCCTCCTTCTCTATGCTTGATTTTTCTCCTGGTATGGCAGGCGTTAGATCAGCTCTTGCATTTTTTAAACTTTCACTTATGATTGATTTTTGTTTTTCTGCAGCAGACAACAGGCTTTGCACAGTTTGTATCTTATCCTGCATAGTCTTTGATACGGTATCAACAACATTCAATTCTTCAGCAATTTCATGGGGAGTATTTTCACCGCCCAGTATTTCTTCAATATCTTTTCGTATACTCTTAAATTCTGCGCGATCTTTGTGGCTTTCATTGCCTGTGGTAAGCAATTCATCCTTCATTGTCGCGATAAGCGCCTGCTGTTTATGTACGTCTGCCTCAACTGCTAAAACTCTTTTCCTTTCCGGGGAAGTCTCCTCTAATTGTTTTTGTACCGCAGCCTCTTCTTTCTTTAGCGCTATCTTTTTCTCCAATTCAGCACTTGTCTTTTCTTCTTCCGCAATCCTCCTTCTTTCTCCTTCAATCCTCCTGGCCTCTTCGACTTCTTTTTCCTCTCTCTGAGCTTCCGATTCTTTATGCTTTTGTGATATGATGGCGGCAATTCCGCTTTTAACATCAATTTCTATCTCTGTATTTAACTTTTGGATCTGGGCTGATTGCAGATTAAGTCTTGCCAGCCTGGTTTGTGCCAGTAATAAATTAATTTTATCATCCTGTAATTTAATCTCATGTTCCAGACTGCGTTTTCTATTTTCAATCCGGTAAGATTCTTCTTGTGTTGAGGATTTCTGGCTGGTAAGCATTTTTAGCTTGTCATTGAGTCTCTTTTTTTCTTCTTCAGGTTTTAATTTTGAGGTACCAAGGGATGTTTTTGATGCTAAAAGATATGCCTCCTTCTCTTTAACTATCGCCAGGATTGCTTCCAGACGCGCCTTAAGCAGCTCTGTCTCTTTTTGAATGCTTTCAAATTGTGACGCAGGCACTAAATCGGACTCTTCGTTTATCTTGCTTTTTTTATCAGTCAGAACTGACGCAGTTTCGAGTGCCTTCTCTAAAGTACCGGCAACTCCTTTCATTTCCAATTTGACTCTTATGGTTTTATCTAATGTATTAATCCTGTTTTCGATAATGCTCTTTTGTTTTGTAACTAAATCTAAAGCGTCTTCCTCCACCTTGTCTTCAACTAATTTGTTCCTTCTTGTCTTTAATGTCTTTAATTCTTCTTTAAGGGTGTTTAGGCTTGATTCCAGATTAGTTACATCTTGCTCGCTACTCTCAAGAATATTCTTTGCATTTTTCAGGAATTCTGTTCGTTGTATAGTCATATCCTGAATTTCATCAGGTTGACTGTAAAGCCCGGTTTCGTAAGCGGTAATTGCCAGGTTAACGAAAATAATAATTATAAATGTAGATTTTCTCATATTCATCTTGATCCAAATTTGGATAAAGGAAGGTATGCCTTTTTGCAAATTTGGGAATCTCATTTTGTAAAATAACAGTAAATAATTGATAAATTTGCTAACTTATTCCCATGCTTCATATTTTTTTATCAAATAAGATTTTGTATCTTCAAATACTTTTGCCTGATTCTCTAATACCATAACCGGCAATGGGCAGGTTTAGTTCTAAAAGATATTGACCTATAACTTATATTTCATTACAAATGAAGTCAACTTTATTAAGTATTAAGAAACTTATACTTTATTGGGGTATTATAACATAAGCCAGTGATCGACTCGCTTCTTAATTTATAATGCGATAAACATTAGTAGGAGATTCCATGAAAAATAAACATATTGCTATCCTTACCGGTGGAGGAGATTGTCCGGGGATAAACGCGGTTATTAGAGCAGTCGTAAAAAAGGCTATTCTTGAACACGACATGACAGTAACTGGCATTGAGGATGGATTCGAAGGACTGGTTCTTAACAAACATAAAAGACTCACTTATGACGATGTCTCCGGGATTCTTACGTTGGGCGGAACAATATTGGGGACATCAAACAGGGCAAACCCTTATAACTATCCGGTAGTAAAAAGAGGTAAGACAGAGCTAAAAGATTTATCAAAATCGGTCATACAAAATATTAAGAAACTTAACATTGATTGTCTGGTTTGTGTGGGTGGAGATGGTACTTTGGGTATCGCCAACAGGTTCTTTAAAGAAGGTATACCGGTAATCGGTGTCCCCAAAACGATTGATAATGACATCAAAGGTACGGATATTACCTTTGGTTTTGATTCTGCCGTGCAAATCGCGACTGAAGGAATTGACAGGATCCATACTACAGCTCAATCTCATCATAGAGTAATGATTGTCGAAGTTATGGGCAGGAGAGCTGGTTGGATAGCACTCTATTCCGGAGTCGCCAGCGGAGGAGATATTATCCTGATTCCCGAAATACCGTATGATATAAATATTGTTGCGGATAAAGTAAGGGAGAGAAACAAGGAGGGCAAGAGGTTCAGCATTGTTGTCATAGCTGAGGGAGCAAGGCCGCGGGGAGGAGATGTGACTGTGCAGCGGATAGTAAAAGATAGTTCAGAGCCTGTTCGTCTTGGTGGAATAGGTTTTGTTCTTGGTAAGGAGTTGGAAAGGGTTACTGATATTGAAACACGTACTGTTGTGATGGGGCATCTTCAGAGGGGAGGCGCGCCAACACCTTTTGACAGAATATTGGGCTCGCAACTAGGCACAAAAACTATTGATTTAATAAATAATGAAGAATTTGGCAATATGGTTGGTGTAAAAGGAAGTAATTTTGCAAAAGTATCTCTGGAACTGGTGGCGAAAGGGTCAAGGTTGATTCCTGCTAATCATATGTTGATAAAAACAGCCCGTTCATTAGGAACATGTTTTGGTGATACTGTTTAGGGACTTTAATGTTATTGGTAGGTGTCGTCTCCTGACGGCGATCGTCAGCATTTTACGCTGTGAGTTCGATCGCCAACAGGAGTTGGCTCCTACCGCTTGTGTTTTTACGCTGAAGGCTTAACTTGATGTATAGGAAATTCAAAGTCGGCGGGTAAGAAACCCGCCCTACAAAAATATTATATTTTTTTATTCGTAGGTCGGGTTTCTTACCCGACATTTTTTAACAGACATCATGAAGGCAAAAAAAGTTGCCGAAGGCTTAACTTGGTATGGCAAAAGTTGTTAAAAAATCATGAAAAGTTTAAAGTGGTTTTCATACGTGTTATTTCTACTTATCTATAGTATGGGCTTTCTTTATCAGGAAGTATCCCACAGAAAGAGATGCTATGATAGCCGCAATTCCAATAAGTTTCATGTCAGGAAGTTTTGTTATCTCTAAGGTTATGACCTTCCGTGCGACAGCGATTAAGGCGATTGTGAAAACCACTTCGACGTGTATCTTATCTTCGTTTAAATATACCTTCAGCGACTCCAAAAGCTCGATCCCTATGAGGATCATGAGAAAGAAGCCGAAGATTAGAAACAGTTGCTCTATATTAAACATCAGAAATGGCGGCGCAATTATTTGAACTACTAGCCACCAACCGAGTCTCACTGTTGAGACTAAAATGACAAGCATCATCATAGAAATGAGAGATATGATTATTGCCCTTTCAAATGCCTTAAGCTTTTTCATCATATTGAAACTTTCCTTTTTAAGCAGTGTTTAGCATGCTCTATATTGTATTGTTGGTATATTAAAAGAAAATGATAAAAACAGCACCTCAAAATTAACCACACAGTCTTTAATAGTCAAGGATAATTTTTCGCTTTCTATAGTGACTGGAAAATAGTATATATATCGTTACAAATTCTCCGAAATTTCAGAAAATGGCAGCAGCGTTCGGTTAGGTTTTTGCGTGTACGGTATTTAATACCCGAACTGCCAGAAAAGACGTAGGGTGAGGCTTTAGCCTTGCGCTTAATGTATGAAAGCAAACCTACCCGTCCGAACGGCTTGGCCGGGCGGGAAGGATTGCCTTACACGTTACGCACAAAAATCTAACCGGATGCTACTATGAAAATGGTGTTATTTTCAAAAAAATCTTAATTATAAAAAAACCGGTTGATAGGAGACGAATTGAATGTCAAGATCCAATAAAAAACGGTCAAAGAAAACGGGTCTTCCACCGGGTACCCTTGTTCATATAGGTAAAGAGAGGACAGAAAAGGCAAGGATTACAATTCTTGATTATGATCAGACGAATTTCCAGGAAAAGGAGGTGAAGTCAGTTGAAGAGTGTTTTCCGTTTAAAAACACATCTACTGTTACCTGGATAAATATTGATGGCATTCATCAGATTGAAATAATTGAGAAAATAGGAAAGCATTTTAATCTTCATCTGCTTGTGCTGGAAGACATCCTGAATACTGAGCAGCGTCCTAAACTGGACGATTTTGAAGATTATGTTTTTCTTGTCATGAAAATGCCGTATTTTGACAATGAAAACAATAAAATAAAGATAGAACAGATCAGCCTGGTACTTGGTTCAAACTTTGTTATATCATTTCAGGAATTGGAAGGTGATATTTTTAATCCCGTCAGAGAAAGGATTAAAAACGGAAGGGTTCGCATTAGAAAATCCGGGACTGATTATCTTATCTATGCCTTAATAGATGCGATAGTTGATAACTATTTCACCATTTTGGAAAAAATAGGAGAACAGATTGCAAATATTGAAGAAGAGCTTTTGAATGAACCGGAGAAAGAGACCTTGCACGATATCCATGACCTGAAACGGGAGATGTTACTGTTTCGTAAGGCCGTATGGCCTTTAAGAGAGTTAGTAAGTAACCTGGAAAGAGGAGAATTAACGTTAATTAATGAACCAACCAGGGTTTTCCTAAGGGATGTTTATGATCATACAATCCAGGTGATTGATACGATTGAGACGTTTCGGGACATGCTTACCGGTATGCTCGATCTTTACCTGTCAAGTATCAGCAACAAGACTAACGAAGTTATGAGGGTACTGACGATTATTGCCACAATATTCATACCCCTGACCTTTGTAGCCGGTCTCTATGGGATGAATTTTGAATATATGCCTGAACTTACATGGAAATGGAGTTACCCATTAGTTTTGCTTGTAATATCAGTTACCGGCATATTCATGTTGTTTTATTTTAGAAGAAAGAAGTGGTTGTGACAATCATTCCACGAATATGAAAAATCCTCTGTTTTATTCTTATTTTTTATTTAAGGATGTTCAACTTTAGTCAATACGTTACTATGAATACACAAATGAAACATCATCTGCGGAAATATCTTCTTGCCGGAATTCTATTCATTTTGCCGGTAGGAATTACCCTGTTTTTTCTCCGATTTTTAATGAGAATTTCCGCAGGTAACATAGTGAAGATTACCGCGAAATATTGGGATCATGCTCATCCGTTTCTGACATGGGGAATATCCCTTGTAATATTTATCTTGTTTATATACGGATTAGGGATTTTTGCCACCCATATAATAGGCCGCCGTTTAATAGCATTCGGGGAAAAAACTATCATGTGGATCCCCTTCTTAAAAACAGTCTACGGCGTATCCAAACAGGTAGTAACCGCATTTATTGACCCTAATCGAGAGGCATTCAAATCCGTAGTGCTGGTAGAATTCCCTCAACCGGGGATTAGAGTACTCGGTTTCATTACCGGTAAAATAGAGGACACACAGGGTCAAAGCTGTTATAAGGTGTTTGTACCAACCAGTCCGAACCCTACATCAGGTTTCTTCCTTATTGTCCGATCTGATGAAATACAGCATACTACTCTTTCTGTGGAGGATGGTATGAAAATGATTGTTTCGGGAGGCCTTGTAAGCCCTTCAACGCTATGTGAGAATAGATAAGGGTTCGCGAAAAAATAACTTTACAATCTAAATAAGGATCGAAGAGAACCATGCACAGAAAAATATTAATATTTTTTGTTTCGATTTGCTTTCTACCTAGCGGCTGCCTGTCTACCTTTGGACCACGTTCCATAGAGCGCGTACACCCGGCTTACAACCAAGCTATTGTTAACACGGTAGACGAACAGATGCTGTTGAATCTGGTTCGATTGAAATATCGTGACTCTCCATATTTTCTTGAAGTTGCAAGTGTAACGACGTCTTTGTCTATTGAGACGAACGTGGGAATTGATGCAATAATTCCATTTAGTAATGCCCATAACACATTAGAGCCAGGTTTTGGTTTTAAAGGATCCACAAAACCGACAATTACTTACACGCCGCTTCGTGGGGAAGATTTTCTGAAAAGTGTTCTCTCTCCGATATCGCTTGATGCCATCCTGCTCATGACACAGTCCGGTTGGAGTATTGAACGTATTTTTGGAGTCTGCATTGAGCGCATCAACAATCTCGACAATGCCTCCAGGGCATCAGGGCCAACACCTGAGAACGAACCGAAATATAAGGGATTCAGGGATTTGCTGAAATTATTACGCAAGTTGCAACTTGAAGGGTTAGTTGAAATGGGTCCTGATTTGGATATAAATTCAAAAAATCTAATTCTCCTTTTTAAGCAGAATCCCAATTATGAAAATGCAATCATTGAGGTAAGATCACTACTTGAAGTTACACAACAATCGAATCAATTCACTATCAGTGCTAATTTTTTGGATACCAATGAGAACCAGTTAAATATGCGAGCCCGCTCAATTATCAGTGTTCTTTTTTACCTTTCCCAGAATATAGACATTCCTGAAGAACATAAAAAAGACGGTTTAGTCACCGTTACCAAGGCACAAGGTGGGGGAGAATTCAATTGGGGTGTAACTCCCGGCGGTATGTTGTTCAGGGTAAAGTCCAGCAAAACAAAACCGGACAATGCCTTTGTTTCCGTGCATTATCGTGGAGTCTGGTTTTACATAGCAGACAACGATCTGTGTTCAAAATCAACTTTTTTACTCCTCAAACAACTATTCAGTTTGCAGTCCGGCCAGAGAAAATACATCGGCCCATCACTTACCTTGCCGGTAGGTGGATAGTCGTCCTCATAATATCTAACTCCTGCGCAAAAGAAAATCTATGTTAAAATGAATTTCTACATTTTATCTCGTATCTTGAGATTTGAGACGGCAACACTTCTCTTACCGTTTCTTCAAACGATTTTATTGTATTGCTTGCAATTTTTTTAATATGAAAATCAAACTCGGCAATCATTCTTTCATTTTTATCAAATAGCTTCATAACAAATGATGCAGATGTAATGTCACTACCTGAATTATTTTTAATCTCTCCTTTAACAATAGAAGAAGATTCATATTTATCAAACGTAATGTTTTTTGTAGAGAAGCTGTTGTCTATGTTCTGTGATACTTTCGACTTTGTCAATGCTTTTGACTCAGCAGACTGCTTCAACCCTCCCGACTCTATCAATTCTTTGAACGCTTTTGGTTTTTTTAAATTTTCAGCATTTTCAGTTTTTACTATATCAACAGAATCCTCATTTACTATTTGAGACTGCCCTTCTCTTGCCTTTGATACGGTACTCTCCGGTGGTTCCGTATAATCTTGGGTTTCACGATACATCCTTTCGATGACGGCAGCATTAATTTCAGAATCTTCTAAACTTTTTGATATATTCGAAAATCTATTTTTAAATACATCTAATGTCCCCTCAAATGACGTTAATGTTTTTTGTATCTCTTTTATTTCTAAACTTGATACTGCTTTTTCAATTTTAGAAAGCCTTTTATTCACTTTTGCCATAGAATTCATCTTCAATGCATTATCACTATTAGGATCATGATGTTGCTTTTCTTCTTGCTGGGATTTTTCCTCAAGTCTTGAAAGTCTCTCATTAAGGTCCTGAATCATTGTTTGCAATGTTTCAAATGATATATGATTTTCATTTTTTGAACTTTTTAATTCATTAGAATTACTGTTAGCACCAATAAGGAAAATTGCTAAAACACAAATAATAGATAGTCTCTTTAAATGAATACTCAAATTTATATATCCTTTCTCTAAAATATTAACAACCGTGATTAACAATAAAAGTGTGAAGGTAAACCCTGTTCTATTTACAAGCAAGCAATATTCTTAAGATTTAGTAACCATTTTACACCATTCTCTAAGGGCAGATATGACGGCGTTTTTTTTGTATTCAATAGATAAAGAGGGATCACGAGACAATTCCAATTGCAGCCAGGGGATTTCTCTGGAATGATGCCTGGTTATGTATCCTCCTTTGAAAGGCTTGTTGAGTGATACTTCACAACCAAAAGCCTCACTCAGACAATCTGCTAACAAATAGAACCACTCTTCAGGGCAAGTCCCATCTGCATTGCTCAAACAAACCATAGGACGTGCAGATTTGGCATCTGGGCCAACAGGCGGCCCTGATGATGCCATGGTATGGCAGTCTATGGCAAGCATGATATCCTTGCCGGCAAGTTTTGTAAGTTGTGTGTGGTATGGAAAATAGTAGCGGTCCAATAATTGATTAATCACTGCTGGTGGTAATGGCGATTTATAAACATGTACGTTCCAGCATGTGTGTGTTTTCACCACACCATCTACAGAGAAATCATTCTCTTTTCGGTTCATATCAATGAAAGCCCTGGCAATATCCGTAGTAACAAATTCACTGACCAGTTCTTCAATAGCATAAATTTCTCTTGCGCCTTCGTCTCCATCCGCAATAATCTGGTCGGATGTCAGAAGGTTGAATGGTTCTACTTCCGGTGGAATGGTCAAACCTGCATGCGGCACGGAAATTAAGAGCGGCAACTTATTCACTGTTTAGGCCCTTTCGCGGAACCATCACGCCGTGGATCAGCGACTCCAATATATTCACCTCTCTTGTTACGCATGATCATCTGTACACAGCCTAAGTAAAAGGAATATGGATCACGAACATCTATCTCAAAACCTTTCGAAGCTAACGTATCAGTTATATCGTCCCTCATACGGCTTGCTTCCAGCGATACTTTACCTTTTAGTGAACAGAAAAGTCTCGGCGCAGCCACCGCTTCATAGGGAGAATGTTTGTCAAGTCGCAATAATACTTGAATAATTGTTGATGCAATACGTTCGCTTCCCGGAGAGCCGATAACCAGCCACGGCTTTCTTCCCCGAAAGAAAATTGTGGGAGAAACACTCGCCCATGGCACCGCATTAGGCCGTAAATAATGAGGATGGGTGATATCATTGTACTCAAAAGCGCTCATATAATTATTGTAGAGAAAACCAAGTTCTGCTGATGCACAAAATGATCCATATACTCGTTCAATTGACTGTGTAAGGGAGACTGCATTGCCGTAACGATCAACGACAGACAAGTGGGTCGTTTCACCCTTTCCTTTCAGTTTCTTTTTAATTTTTTTTGCAATACGTTGCGCATACTCGGGCCTTCCCATATGTTCATTGTCAATTTGCTGGTACAAGTTCGGTTCAATGGGGCGATCCTGGCGATCAAGGTTTGCCTGCTGGATGATATTTGCCAGCAGCAATGCACCTTGTGGTGTATCAGGATCCCTTTGTTTCGGTGAGAACTGGGACAATACGTTTAACATTGCTATTAAAACCCTTCCCGCTCCAGGAGGGCACATAGTAAACACACGAGTATTTTCAAAGCTCGTAGTGAGTGGTCTGCGCTCTATTGGCCAGGGAATTTGTGCAAGATCGTCTGCCCGAATAAGTCCGTCATTTGCTATCATGTCAGCTTCAATCACCTGCGCTATATCACCAAGATAGAAGTCCTCAACACCTGCCGTAGCAATTCGGTCCAGCGTCCCGGCCAGCTTTTCCTGTTTGAATAAGGAGCCAACAGGGTAAGGACGTTTACCTTGCTTAAGAAACAGTGGTGCCGCTGTATTGCTGCGTAAATGTTTCAGTTCACGTTTGGTTAAATCGTATTGTAGTTGGGATATTTTATAACCATTTTTTGCTAAACCAACGACAGGGCCCAGTATCTCTTTTAAGCCTAAGCTTCCGTAATTTTTTAAGGCATAGGATAGTACTGCGGGAGTACTGGGAACAGTGCTTGCGTTGTATCCCCTGAGAAGTTCCGATTTATTTGATTCACCGGGAATAATTCTATTAGGTGCTCTTGAAGATCCATCCAGGGCAATCTTTTTACGACTTTGCGCATCGTAAAACATTATCATGGTTTGACCGCCCAGACCAGAAGCTGCAGGTTCGCAAACGCCTAATGCAAACGCAGCAGTCACTGCTGCGTCCATAGCGTTGCCACCGGCGTTCAATACATCAAATGCCAGTTCAGTAGCATGGTAGTGAGCAGTCGATACCATACCGTATTTGGATACGGACACTTTTTGTGGCTTAGTCAGGCGACGATTACCAGGTTCTAATAACTCGGTATCATCGTTCTTTTTAAATACAGGTTTCATCCTTATTTCTCAATAGTTTTTATCAGGAATTCTGTCAGTAGTAATGTCCTCTGAACCAGGCTGATACGTTGAACTGCTGACTGCGAAGTATGGATATTGGTAGCCACGGGACCTATACCACAAACTACCGGAATGTTTGTGGGCACTAAACCGGCAACCGAGGGTATTAAAGATGCTTCTTTACCAAGTGGAATTTCCCAATGTTCGGCAACAGATTGCAAGGAATTAATCAACCTGGAATTCACTCTTCTCTCCTTCATTGACGGTCTATTTGACAACATGGCTAAATTCCAGCGAACACTTTTATCTTTAAGTATTTCGTGAATTGCCTCTTCTGTTTTATTTGCCGTTTTGGTGTCAGGAAAAGACATCTGTAATGTTGCTGTAATGCGATGGGGAAGTAACATCGGGAAAGATTTAGTATGGAAGTCTACTGCGGCAATCGCGATCCTCTCTTTACTGGAAGAGAGTCTGGATATTTTTTCAAGTTTTTTAAATAGCCATAACATTATATCAGGGTTCTTTGAAGATTGCCCCAGTTTTAATGATTTCCCTTCAACCGTTAAACGATATTTTCGTTGTCCACGACGCTTGGTCACTATTTTATCATCTATGTTGCCCGGGTTCAATACGAGTACCTGTTTAGCAAGACCAGCGACTTTTGAAATTGCCGTGGCGCTATAGCGGGTATCATTACCTTCGTCTGCATAATACATGATCCCCAAATGGGTATGTTTAAGCTGACGACAGAACTTTAAGGCTTTAAGCGCATACTCAAGCATAACCAATGGTGCACGGGATGAGCCGATACCTTCACCATGCAAACATTCCGGATCCCTTCGAAAAGGTTCAGTAGAAATACCTATGTCTAAGGGAACATCAAGTTGTCCAATCAGCAAAGTACCTTTTTCCAGACCGGCAGGTGTTTGCCATACCCAGACATGGGGGTCATCGCTATATTCCGGCGCTTGTTTCAGGCCCAGTTCATTTAGCTTTTTATCGAGTTCATTATGTGCGATCCGGATCCCAATAGGATCATTGGTGCGGCTTGATATTTGGCACCATTGTTGTACCTGTTTCTCCATTTGATCTCTTCGATTGGTCAGGAAACTAAACGCAGCTTTATCAGAAGGTTGATTTTTACCGGTAACTTCGGGAGGGTTTGGTGTATCAAAATAACGGGCACTGGCAACGTCCACCAGTCGGTTTACTAAAGCAGAAAAATCCATTCCCATGTGTTCTGCTGCAGCAACATAAGAGCCGTGCTCTCCCAAACTTGGCAAGCTATTTATTTCCAGAATATATAAATTGTTTTGACTATCAATCCTCATATCCACTCGAGCACAGTCATAACATCCTAATGTCGTGAATGCGTCTACCGCTATTTGTTGTGCCCTGGCTGCGAGGCCGGCTTCGATAGGTGCCGGACAAATGACAGATATTTCACGACCTGAAACTCTGGTTTTATCCTCATAGGTGTAAATCTTTGGCCCGCTTTCACCGAAACCAATTTCTGCAGGTTCAAAAACCATAGGTGGGTTATTTCCCAAAATACCCACGTTTATTTCCCTGCCTTCAATATAACTTTCTATCAGGACCGGTTGGCTAAATGCATCAAAAATAACTTGGGTGGCATCCCTGAGTTCCTGTTCATTATTAACGATTTTTATCCCTAATGATACCGCTTCATTTTTA
>JAIQZR010000029.1 GCA_021777035.1 Candidatus Scalindua sp.
TTTTCCTGCTTGGGCTATTCCTCTATTACCACAACTCAAAAGATGGTATTTTGCATTTTATTCTTTTTGATACCGTGTAGCAAACTTTTCTGTAATTAGGGTTGCACTTTGATGAATAAATAGTTACAATGATTATTATAAATACGCAAAAAAGCTATATGGATAAGCCCTTAAGCTGGTAAAAGCCTAATAATCACTGGGCTATATCAGTAAATACAGGCATTTACTTTTGCTTTCACAGATATTTATTAATCATAATAAGGCCCTAATGGAAAGAGATTTTGATCTTCTCGAATATTTTAAAAACCCTCCATCACAAAGACAGAAACAGTATGATGCCGTTCGCGCTATTGCCTTTGAAAAGCAACCTGTTGAAATAGTTGCGAAAAGATATAATTACAAACATAGCACCATCTATGCTTTGCTCAGAGATGCTAAAGCAGGAAAAATAGAACTTTTTCCTGTTGTACAAAAAGGGCCTCAACAAAAGCGAACATCTTCTGACGTGCAGGACAAAATCATTGCCTATAGAAAACAACGGTTCTCAACCCCTGATATTCAATCCCGCCTAGCACAAGAGGACATTCTTTTGTCGGTAAGTACAGTTGAGCGCGTTCTGAAACATGCCGGTTTTGGCAAACTAAAGCGAAGAACCAATAAAGAACTTGGGAAGACAACCAAAGGAAAGGTTATCGCTGAACGTGCGCAAGAGTTAGTTTTTTCTGAACTTGAAAAATTCCAAGTTGACTGCCCCAGTGTAGGCGTATTCTTTTTTATACCATATATTTTAGAATCCGGGATTCTTGATTTAGTGGAAAAATGTAAACTGCCTGAATCAAGTGATATTGGAGCAACTCAAGCATGTTTATCAATGTTGCTTCTCAAATTGATAGGTGGTAAGCGACTCAGTCATATTGGCTCTTATGACAAAGAACCGGGGTTAGGAGTTTTTGCCGGATTAAATATTCTTCCGAAGCCTACGTATATGTGTACCTATTCTTGTCGTTGTTCAGAAGAGCAGTTAATGGACTTACAACGCAAAGTAGTTTCGCTTTTTCGAAAAAAGTATCCTGACTTTTATGGAAACGGGTTCATTAATTTGGATTTTCACTCCATACCACATCATGGCGATGAGTCAGAGATGGAACGGGTTTGGTGCGGGGCGAAAGGCAAGACCATGAAAGGGGCCAATACTATTTTCGCTTCTGACGGCGTTAGCAATGCCATTGTATATACAAGGGCGGATATATTACGCAAGGAAGAAGCCAATGAGATCAATAAATTTGTAGAGTACTGGAAAAGCGTAAAAGGAAACGTTGCGGAAACGCTTGTTTTCGATTGCAAGTTCACCACATATAGGATACTTGATGATCTGACAAGAAAGAAGGTGAAGTTTATAACGTTACGGAAGCGTTATGCAAAGCTTGTGAAAGAAACAGAGGAGCTGCCGAAGGGGGTTTGGAAAAAGATTTACGTTCCTATTCCAAAGCGAAAACATAAAAGGGTGTCAGTTTGTGAAAATCAAGTCAGGTTAAAAGACTGCAAAAACTTCTTTCGCCAAATAATAGTAAAAGATCATGGCCGTAGCAAACCTACTTTTATTCTGACAAATAACACAGAATTGTCATTGCAGAGTATTTTGGAAGTGTATGCGAAACGCTGGAGGATAGAAAACAAACTCGCAGAGTTGGTGGCTTTTTTCAATCTTAACGCACTTTCTTCACCACTTATGATTCGAATACATTTTGATATTTTATGGTCAATGATAGCGGATACTCTCTATCACCGGTTTGCAAAGGATCTACGAAGGTTTGAAAACAATCTTGCTCCTACTGTCTTTAGGAAATTTATTGATGTACCAGGCAGGGTTGTATACGATGGAAAAAAGTTTATGATCAAAATAAGAAAAAGAGGCCATACTCCTGTACTCCTTGGAGTGGAAAAACTACAATCCTCTTTTCGTGTACCCTGGCTTAATGGAAAATCAATAGAAATTATTTGGACTGCATGATCAGGGGCTCATTATGATGATTTAAACACCTGTGAAAATCGGTGTTGAATACTCCCAATTACGGGATATTTATCTCATAAAATAACGTTTTTGAAGAAAAAGGAGAACAATTATGAAAATCAAATCACTTTTTTTAATTATAAGTATGGTATTACTATCAATTAGTTCCGCATTTGCTGCTGTGCCGGCAGCAATGCCAGTAAACCTTGGTACGGCTGCCAATTATGCAATATTGACAAAAACAGGAGTTACTTCTGTACCGAATACTGCTATTAAGGGAAATGTAGGAGTTAGCCCAATTGCTTCGACGGCCATTACCGGATTATCTCTGACATTGGATGCCACTAATGAATTTTCAGTTTCCAGTCAGGTTGTTGGCAAGATATACGCTGCAAGCTATGCTGCTCCAACTCCCAGTAAGCTTACAACTGCGATAAGCAACATGGAAACAGCATATACTGATGCTGCCGGAAGAACTCCCAATTATATTGAACTGTATACCGGAGACATCAGCGGTCAAACACTTACACCTGGCGTTTACAAGTGGGGCACTGGCGTTGTAATAACTTCGAATGTAACTCTCCATGGTGGAGTAAACGATATCTTTATTTTCCAAATAGCAAAAGGAATTACCCAGGCCACCGGCGCTGCGATTGTTCTAACGGGCGGAGCACAAGCCAGGAATATCTTCTGGCAGGCATCGGAAGGTGTTTCAATTGGAACAGGTGCACATTTTGAGGGAATCATACTGGGTAAGACAAATATTGCTATGGGGGCTAATGCGTCAATAAATGGACGGTTGTTGGCACAGACTGCAGTCACTTTGATTAAAAACACAGTTGTAGCTCCGTAACCAAAGGAAGCGATACAGACAGTTTACGCTATGCCCCAACTGTCTGTATGAACACAAACTCTAACGTTAAAGGTGGCACAAAGAACGGGGGCAGATCGCTTTTTTAGTTTTTAATAATTTTTAATTTGGAGATAACAAATGCAAGGTAAAATAATCGTTACAATTATGTGTGTAGCAACTATCTCTATCCTTACCACTGGTTGTACAACTACTCAAAAAGGCGCTGCCATTGGAACTGGAGGAGGAGCAGCCGTTGGTGCCGGTATTGGAGCATTAACGGGTAATGCAGGCATGGGTGCTTTGATAGGTGCGGGTGCAGGTGCCGTGGGTGGGGCGCTGGTAGGTGATCATTTAGACGAAAAAAGAGAAGAGCAAGAGCAAGAGTAGGCAGAACTGTATCGACAGATAGAGCTTGAAAAACAAAAGGGCACTGCGGTGGAAAATTCTATAGAATGACATTAAGAATATGTAAAGAAGAGACAGTGGGTTGACACATCTAAAGAAGAGAGGGTTTGGGCTGCTCCTGTTGAATACTTAACCGAAAAAAGAGAGGATAATTGATATGCTTTATACTATCGCTATTGTTCTGGTTGTATTGTGGGTTCTGGGTCTAGTCACTTCCAACATGCTGAGCGGTTTTGTTCACCTCCTTTTGGTGATCGCCATAGTGGTTATCGTGATTAATATTATTCGCGGCCGAAAATTATTATGACCATTATGAAAAGCAAAAGAAGGATTTTTCTCAGCGTCATCCGGTTTGGTTTTTGCGTGTAACACGTAGGGCAATCCTTCCCGCCAGTACCGAACTGGCACGTTCGGGCGGGTAGGTTTGCTTTTGTGCATAAATGCAAGGCTAAAGCCTCGCCCTACGTCTCTACTGACGATTCGGGTATAAAAAAGCCGTACTCGCAAAAACCTAACCGTATGATAATGGATTTTTCTATGAATTAAGTAGCATAATTTTTATTTTTTTTGGCTGGATGGAACAAGGAAATGCATCCCTCCAGTCATTTCAGTGAAACTCTTTATAATGTTATCAGGAGCAGAAATTATGTACAAAACAGATTTGATCAAACGCTTTTTTGTGGCCATTTTTTTAGTTGCCTGGATTGTCGGCGGTTCAGGCTGTGCGGGGACATCTACGCGTGAAAGCGTAGGGGAGTATATGGATGATTCTATCATTACCACCAAGGTTAAGACGGCAATATTTAATGATCCTGTGGCCAAGGTGCTTCAGGTTAAGGTTGAAACTTTCAAGGGAGTCGTACAGTTGAGCGGCTTCGTAGATTCCCCAGAGGCAGCCGCCAGAGCCGTGGAAGCAGCGAGATCTGTAGGTGGAGTAAAAGATGTTATAAACAAAATATCCGTGAAATGAACATGAATGAGTCAATAAATCTGAGGTCGGCGGTGGCCCCCACGGCCAAGGATTCGGAGATGCGGCTTCCCATGAGAGTTTGATGTGTAGCATGGCTTGCAATGCTCGTGTTTGCGCATCTTCCTGCCGCCAGTTTTCTTTACGACAGACGAGACATGGATCTAACGGTCAGCTTGAATTACTGAGTGCTTGTTGTATGAGTTCAGTGGTGCTAAGCATGACAAGGCACTCCAGCCGGCAGTTAATCGTTGCGGCGGAAAAGAGTCCGTTTAAGTTTTCATCTGAGACCTAAAACGACGCGACTCTCCTTTATCTTCTCAACTTTTTTATCCGTTAAAGAATCAGGTTCAATCAAAAACAATCTGTTTAATTCTACTTTATCATGGCTTAAGATATACTGTAATACATTTTGAGCCCTTTGTATTGCAAGTACCCTCAGATCATCATTAGTAACCTGTATGGTTTTCTTAATCACGTCTTCAAGTTCAGAGATTGGCATCTCTAACAACATTTTTGGTATTGGTAGTTGCTTTTTCTTGAGCACATCCTTATATGCAGTTTTTGCATATTTTTTATACTCTTCTTCCCGAATGATTATCGATTCAAGAGGCGGAGCACTTTTCCCGGCATTATTCAACTCCTGAAGTTTTTGCTTTTTTATTAATTGGTCGTATTTTTGAGTCACTAACACCTGGTTGTCTTGCAAAATATCCGTATAACCTGCAATTTCTAACTCTAATTCAGGCCGTTCATACATTGCAGTAATGATAATATCCAACTTTGATTTATTTTCTTCTGATATATTTGCACTTCCTGGTTCAAATTCAAAGTAATTAAGATTTTCTCCTCCGCCAAACAGGGAAGCAAGAAATCTAAAGGGTGCTGTTGCCGCCTTAACCAGGGTATTTTTTATCGTTTGTATAATAATTTTGCCAATACTAAACTCGGGGTTGTCAAAGCTTCCTTCTACCGGAACATTCAAGGTTATCTTTCCGTATCTGTCTTTCAGTAAAGCAAGTGCAAGCTTGAGCGGGACTTCTATTGCATCCGGGCTTTCCACTTTCTCTCCAAATTCGAACTGATCAATAACCAGTTTATTAATCGAATCCAGCCTTCTCTCTTTCATTAAATAGGTGACATCCAGTGAAAGTTTTCCTTTCCTGACATCATAACCGATGTATTTTCCCGTGTAAGGGCCGAATGAACTTAAATCCATATCGTTTAGCTTGACAGCCATGTCGATAAATAATTTATTGGAAAGGATATTTGCGACACCGGTAAATTTAAAAGGAGCGTTGCCGTCTATTTTCCCTTCGGCAAGAACGTCCGCTTTGTCGGTGCTGACAGATGACAACCCGGATACTGTACAGAGCAGGTCTGTTACCTGTAACGTAAAATTCGGGTTTACCGATTGATCTAAAAATTCGATCCTTCCTTTGTCTATGGTAAATGTGGTAATACTCACAGGAATTGTGAACAGGCTGCCGCTTTGCGCCTCAGTATTAGAATCAGTGATTGGCTGGGCACCGGTTTCAGGGTATTGATCTTTGTTTTGTTCAGAAGAAATAATGTTTCTGAAGCTGATTGACCCATCAGGATTTATCAGCGCTTTACTAAACATATTGTGCAGTGTAATATTCTCTATATTGGCAGATAGAGGAGAGAGAGATGCATCAATGCCGTTGACCTTTAATGCATCAAATGCGAGAACATATTCGTCAGTGTTCTTGTCAATAATCGCAAAATCATTAACGGTGGTTTTACCTTGATAGTGAGCCTGAATATTATTTTTATCATTGTACAAAAGAGATACGTTTCCCTCAGATGACAAAACTCCATTTTCTACTGTGATAAGTATTTCATCCGGTAAAAACGGTTGAAATAGCGTTAAATCGATATTGGACACATCAACCTGTACATTTACAGAGGGTGGCGTAATGGCAATGCTGCCTGATGATTGAATCTTACCGGTTTCGCTTAAACTGCATGTGAAATCGATTTCACCTTGTGTACCGGGTATGGTAGACAGGTTTTTCGCTTTCAGGGTAATATTATGTAACCTGATGTCTTTGTTCTGTGCCGGTGTAATGTTTCTTGCCTCAACATCAACATCAGTAACAGATGCTTGTTTTATCGTAACGCGCCATGGAATCCTTTCGTTAGAAATGGCTTTAGAGCCGTTTTCGTTTTTTGCACTTGAAAAGTCCAGCAAAGGTTGGAAGTTTAAATTGCCATCTTTATCGCCTTGAATGAGGAGAGATCCTTTTTCATAACGGGCTTCTCCCAGCGTTATCTCGTATCTGCCTGTCTCTACAGAGAGGTCTTTTAATACAAGTGAAGAAGATCGGAAAAGAACGCTTTTACTTGGTAAATTTCCTTCATCGACTCTGCTCAGATTCGTTATAAATATCGAGGTATCATCAAGGAAAATTTCATCCAGGGTAAGCTGTGCAGGCAATTCTTCTTTTTGCTTGTTTTTACTTTTTTCACTTTCGAAAAGGCCCATTAACGCTTCAATTGAAAGGGTTTTGTCCGGTTTCCGTGTGATTCCAATTTCTGTGGATTTTGTATACAGGGAGTCAACATGGAAATTTCTTTCAAATATATTGGAATCGGCAATTTTCAATTCATTTAATACGGTTTTTAATAACGGTTGTTTTTCATCATCAAGTATTTCAAGGTTGGTGATTATTATTTTCCCCGGGGCAGAAAGTTTTGGTTTGCCGTTCAGCAGGGCATGATGAAATAAATCGATATCAACGTCAACTTTTCCTGAGTTAATAGTCAGGTAGCACTCTTTTTGTGCATACGGAGAATAATGAGCCAGGTTAATTGCCTTTACCTCTAAGTTCATATTTAATTCGCGAGAGGTTGAAAAAGGCTTCATTTCCCCCTGTAATACAACTGGCGCATCATTAATCGTCAGTGAAATATCAGTGGTTGTAAATTGTTCCACATACTCTTCAGAATTTGATAAGAAGGGAACAGTGACTTGAATATCATTTATCGTATGTGTTACTCCGTATTGATCGTCAATCACGAGTACTCCACAGTTTATTATCTGAATATCACTTACTAAAAATTCAAAGTGTTCTGAGTTTTCGGTCACTGTTTCTGCGGTATCTTCTGTACTATCAATGATAAATGATTCAAGGATATCGGAAAAATTAAAAGTGCCATCTTCATTCATAACAATTCTTGCATGAAGGCCGTCCACTGTCAGATGTTTTAAAACTGGTGCTAATTTAAAGATAGAAAACGATTGCAGGTTTGCATAAAAGGTTTGAAACGAAACAAATTCTTCCGAGCTATTCTTTTCTAAAGCTGAAAACCCGTTCATTGTCAAGGACAAGGCATAGGGATTAACCTTGATTTTCTCAATCGTTACGGTTCTGTTAAGATTTTCAGTAAACCTTTTCTGAAGAATCGATTTCAGTATTGGTGGAAGTATAAAAACCCCGATAATCGTATAGGATATAAAAAAAATAATCGTCCAGAATAGTATTTTCTGATAAAGATTGAGATCTCTTAAGCTCCGTGGGAACTTCATTTCATTCTCCTTCTTATTTCGTATGTGAGAGAGAAGCAAGGAAAGGCTCATCAATTTTCAATTAATCAACACCTAAAACATGCTTAAGCGCATTTTCAAGTTTCGGGTATTGAAATTCATATCCGGAATCTGACAGTCTTTTTGGTGCAACTTTTGTGCTTGCGAGTAGTAGATCTTTTGCCATCTCGCCAAATGCGAGTCTGGCCGCAAAGGCAGGCATTGGCATTACGGTAGGTCTGTTTAATACCTTTCCCAGTGTATTAGTGAACTCTTTATTTGTTACCGGATTAGGAGCTGTTACATTTACAGGCCCTTTCAGCGAGTCGGTAACCAATGCGTGATAAATTGCACCGGTTACATCGTCCATGGCTACCCAACTCATGTATTGTCTGCCGTTTCCAACTTTTCCTCCCATTCCTACCTTAAATGGAATCAACATCTTTGCCAGGGCACCGCCGTCTTTGCTGAGGATTATACCAAACCTCACATTTACTACTCTAATACCTGCTTTCGAGATTGTATCAGTCGCTTCTTCCCAGTCGAGACAGACATCAGGCAGAAACCCGCTCCCTCTTGAGCTGCCTTCATTCAGGAACTCCACTCCTCTGTCACCGTAGAAACCTATTGCAGACGCGCAGACAAAGACAGAAGGGGTGGTGGGTAGTTTTAAGATTTGCTCGCAAAGTCTCTTCGTCCCTTCAACACGACTGCTCCTGATCTTCTCCTTTTTCTTTTTGGTCCATCTTCCGGATGCGATGTTTTCACCTGCCAGGTGAACAATTCCGTCAATACCTCCGGTAAAAGCAGAATTCCAACCTCCTCCTTCAGGCTTCCAGGAAATTCCATTATCCTTTGGATCTTCACGTAAGATCCTGCTGACGGTAACATCCTTTTTTGATAAGAATGAGACCAGACTGGATCCTATGAGTCCCGTATAACCGGTTATTGCAACTTTCATAGTGACACCTCCTTTTATTTAATTTGTTGATCTTTACATCCATAATTTACCCGGTAATGTCCCTTTTAGGGCCAAAATATTCGTAGACTATATTGTTTGGGGTGACTCCCCAATTGATTAATTCCCGGTATAAACCCTTCATCATTTGCGCCGGGCCGCAGAGATAGAACTCCGCATTTTTTTGATGACCTGTAATCTCTTTTACCGAGTTCATAGAAATCCTTCCCGGTTCTGTATCCGCAGACGTTACCGAATTCCTGGAGTAAAAGAAATGATGGTTAACGTTATCATGATCTGCTGTTAATGTGACAACATCATCCTTAAATGCATGAGTATTTCTATTGCGCGTTCCATGAATAAAGTATATCTGTCTGGTAAACTGTTGTTTCACAGCATCCTGTAAGATACTCATCATTGGGGTTATTCCAACGCCTCCACTGATAAGTACTGCAGGATTATCTGTATCGTTTAAATATAGACGGCCGTAAGGGGGATTTACGCTTATTTTGTCTTCCTGACTAAGCGTATCGTGGAGGTAATTTGACACCAGCCCGTTTTCTTCCCGCTTGACTGAAATTCGATAGTATTTATTATTCGGGATGCATGAAAGAGAATAGTTACGAAAAACAATACCTCCTCCAGGTAACTCCAACATAATGCTGATGTACTGGCCTGCTTTGCTGGTTACAATTGTTTTTCCATCTGCCGGTTCAAGGTAAAATGAGGCTATCAAATCGTTTTCATTTACTTTATTAGTGAGGACAAATTTTTTGTAACCTTTCCAACCACCCTCTTTTGCCAGTGTTTCGTCATATTTTTTACGTTCGGTTTTAATTATAATATTTGCAAAATTGTCAATAGCTTCCTTCCAGGCTGCCATGACTTCAGGAGTTCCACTGTCTCCGAGTACGTCTTCGATTGTTTCCAGTATGCAGGCAGTAACAAGCTTGTATTGTACAGGTTTTATGTCCAATGAAGCGTGCTTTTCTGCTATGTCGTTTACCAGTGGTTTTATCGTGCTAAGGTTATCAATTGCATTGGCATATTCTATGAGTGCAGTGGCAAATGCTCTCGGCTGTGTACCGTTGCGCATATGCGCCTGGTTGAAAAAGATTATTAATCCCGGATATCGACTGAGCATTATTGGATAAAACGTTTTTGCAAATTCTATTGCTTTTTCCTCAATTATCGGTGCTGTCGCTTTAATGATCTTTATTGTCTTGTCTGTAAGGTTCATATTCGGTTTTATAAAATCAGTGCCTGTTTTTGCGGTAATTACCAAATTAGGAAGAGGACGCCTCCTCTTCCCCGGACAAAAAGCGCCGAGGGCTTTAATCCCCTCCTTGAGAAGGAGGGGGAAGAGGGTGGTTATCAATCTATAAGCCTCCTCAGCCTATTGACAGTTACATTTTACGGGCCTGAAGTTTATCCTTTACTTTTTTGATTCGAAGAATGTTACGTCTACCGTCATTTTTTCTTGTCCGCGCAATATTTCTATCCGGCAGGTATCTCCGGCCTTTTTCTGGCGTACATGATAGATCACATCAAATACCCTGTTTATCGTTTCATCATCCATTGACAGGATAATATCTCCTGCCTGAAGACCAGCCGTTCCGGCAGGACTATCCTCCCGTACGCTATCCATAACAACCTTATATTTCTGCTCTTTTCTCTTTTCTTCGTTCTTCTTCTTTTCTGTTACGTCTTCCGGCAGGTTTCGAATTATTACTCCCAGTACCACTTTTGTTTTCTTCGGTTCTGGTAACTGAACAACCTTCACATAATCTGCGGGCTGAAGAGGTATATCTCCTGCGAATAGAGGATGATCATTGTCCGGATTAAGAGTTCTCTTCTCGTATGTTTCTATAGTTAGATAAGGGAGATGGTTGTTTCGGTACACTCTTTTAGGAATACCAAAATGATAAATTATGTGACCTCCTCCCACAAATACCAGTAACTTTTTGCCTTTTGCCTGTGGAGAGGACAGGTACCTGGTTATACTGTCTGCCATCACATCTTCCCAGGTACATTGAACTTGATAAAATTTTTCGAAGAGGCCACTCATATCAGCACCACCGTGGCCATGGCTTTTTAATATCCTTTCAAGGTATTTTCTGTGATAGACGTCAGTAGTATCTATTTCGGGCAGGGTTTCTTTCTCTTCCTCGCTCAGGTCTTCAATTCCCTTTTTTCTAATTGTTTTACCAAACTCTTTTGTAATATTCAATGCTATAGCCGGGATCTTATTGTCGCGTATAAAGTCCATAATTTCTTTATAATGATTATAGTCATACCCCCACTCGTAATCCCAGTCAGTTAAGTATAATAGATCTTTTTCACTGATTTCTCCATTTGTCCATTTATCAAGAATCTCCTGATGCGGCCTTTTAAACATCTCCATACCGACCGCTAAATTACCATTGCTTCTCTTATAAAATTCCTTCAGTACCTGCAGTTCTAATTCATGAGATTCCATGTTTGTGTGGACTTCGCCTACATAGATTATCCTTGCGCCGTCAAAAGAATCGGAAAGTTGTGAGAACGCAATCTTCTCACCTGTTGCAACATGAACGATATCCCCCACACTGATTTCAGCAGGAAAGTTTCTTAGCCTATCCGTTTTTACCGTATTCGCAACAGAATGGCAACCAGTGCTTAGCACAATAATTACGGCTACAAATAATAGTTTTTTGTTTAGCATTGTTTTAAATAAAAAGTCTCAAAAGTAGAATTTCAGGTAAATATGCACCCTTATTTTACATAATTTAATTATTGATAGGAAGCTTATAAATTATAAAATGGGTTGCGATATGGCCCTCAGGCAGGTTTAAGTCTGGTTTGCCAGAACATGTTGCTCAGCCGTTAGAACTTCGTTGTTGGAAAGGGTGGGGAGGCACTTCAATCTTTTTGAGAAACAGCAATTTTTACTGCGGTCTTGAATGGTGTTTTTTCTATGGGAATATACTCTGTAATCTTGTCATCAAGGCAAACTACTTCGTTTTTCAACCCTTCTATCAGGGGGTGTGCTATCCCTGACGGTATCGGTGTAACCAGGTCTACCCAGTAGGCGGCGAGATGGGGTGATAAAACCGGTGCACGGAAAATAATCCTCCTGCGGATTCCTACAGCCTCTGTATATTGCTGCATCATCTCCCTGTATGTCAAAACTTCAGGGCCACCAATATCAAATTTTTTCCCTGCTGTGTCAGGGTTAAGCAGGGATCCGGTAAGATATGCCAGGACATCCTTTACTGCAATCGGTTGAATCCTTGTATCTATCCACTTCGGGCATATCATAACAGGCAGCCGTTCCACAAGATATTTCAGCATTACAAACGATGCACCTTCTGCACCGATAATTATAGCTGCCCGAAGAACAGTAGCAAGTGGTTTACCCGACGAGAGAATTTCGGCAACCTCTTCTCTACTTCTGAGATGTTCTGATAGGTTTTTTTCGGTCTCTCCAAGCCCGCCAAGATAAATCACTCTCTTGATGCCGGCTTCATCCGCTGAAGAGATAAAATTTTTTGCAGCATCCTTATCCATTCTGGCGAATTCAGTAGTTTTAAACATACTCTTTCCGCCCATTGAGTGAACGAGGTAATATGCAGAATGAATTCCATGAACCGCTTCCTTAAGTCCGTCTCCACTGACAAGGTCACCCTTTACAATCTCGGTGTCTTTGTTTTTTAGAATAACTGCAGGCACAGCTGACGGGTTACGCACAAGCAGTCTTAGTTTGATATTCCTTTCGGTGAGTTCAGTAACAAGCCTTTTCCCTATAAAGCCGGTTCCCCCGAGAATCAATACTCTATCATTTGGTTTGAGTGCTAAGTCATCCATTCCGGAATTTATCAAAAATAAAATGTAAGAAAAAGTTTAATTGCAGCCCTGCATTGTACAGAATTTGGTTTTTTAGAAAGCCAAGAAAATATTCGGTTTTGGTATACTTACCAGATAAGGCTATGGTACGCGTCTATCAGGTTCCGGTCCTTGAGTTTTTACAAGTAACTCAACAATCAACGCTACATCCGCACCTCCTATTCTAACTCTAGGAGTAGCATTTTTGGCAAATTGTTGTCTCTCTTTTACAATCTTTTCCCATTCTGCTCTATTATGCCTTTCAATAAGAATTTTGTTACCCGGTGGATGGCATACAAGACATTTGGTCACAAATAATCTACTTCCGATGTCTTCCGTTAAAACATCTGATCTTTTGGAGAGAAAGGCCGCGATACGACTTGCATCCTCTTTTGATATATACTCACCAGCCTCAGAACGCATCCGTTCCACCGTTTCCTCCCACTCCTCTGAAGATTTGTTCTCTTTCAATATACGGTTTACGGGATGACACATCGTACAACGATCAAGAAACAACAATCGGTTATCAGCATAATCCTCTCTTCCCTCGGTAATTTCCTGTACACGTTCTTGTCGGTTGGTAATAATCTCAATGTAAATTTGCTTTGTCTCTTCCGGGCTGATCCAACCTGGAATTTTACTCATCATTTCATCAATAACATGGCGCCACTCTTCTTCTGTCCGTGCATGAAGAAAAACTCGATTAAGCGTATGGCATTTTGAACACTTTGAATCTACTAATAGAGATTTGCCCTTCCTGGTAGCCGTTTCCGAAGCAATTATTTCGGTTGCTATAGTGCATTGGTAGAAAAATAACAAGAAAATGAAGAAATACATTTTCATATAATAGTACCTCGTAACAGGTTTTCAGAATTTAAGATAATTTATCCATCTTTAGATTCAAATTGATCCATAGTTCTTGGGGTCTTATTGTCTGGTTTTTGTTTACCAGAATGTATTTGGATCAAGTGCTGTTAAATTCATCTATTAACGGTGGATATCCTTCTTTGTATGTTGGATATTGAAAACGGTATCCCAGCTCTTTTAATCGTTTATTACAGCACCTTTTATTTTGAGTAGCATCCTTATCTACCTGTTTGATTTCTGGTGGTCTGCACTTAAGCTGCTTTGCCAACCATGAAACTACCTTCCACATTGGAGCAGATCCATCATCACTCGCTAAGTAGTGTGAATGTAATTGTGCACCGTCCACTCTTTTTTCGAATAAAAACATCAATACACCGATGCAATCTTCTTTATGAATTCTATTTGTATAATAGGGCGGACTATATTGTATCGGGCCGCCTTTTGCAGCCATTCTTAACATTCGCTTACGTCCCGGGCCATATATTCCGGCAAAACGAACCACCAGGTTGCCTTTATTCTCAGCCAGTACTCTCTGTTCAGCCAACAATTGTAACTCTCCGTTATACCTCCTCGGTTCCGTTAACGACTCTTCATCAACCCACTCTCCATTCGACTGACCATAGACGCTGGTAGAGGATACCGAAATCCAGTGTGGATTATGGCGACTATTAGAAAATCTATATAATAAATTTTTCAGACCGAGGTCATAAACATCTCTATATGCAGGTAAATCGTGTTGGCTTGGCGCAGCCAGAAAAAAAACCTGATCAAAATCAGTTTCTAATTCTGCTAATTCAGCCGGATTTGTTAAATCCACCGCAATGAAATGAATACCCATTTTTTCAACAGGGGGGTGACGTCTCAATCCGACGACATAGTGGCCTTTTTCAACGAGAGCTTTCCCAAGACTAGTACCAACATCTCCGCAACCTGCGATTAATATTTTTGCCATTTAAACTCCGGATACAATAAAACACTCTGTAATTTTAATAATTGATTATGCCGTCAGCTTTCTGGCTATAGTTGATGAGCCATACGGAGAATAGTAAACTACAAGTACTTTCATAATAAACCACTGATTTCCCGGTTTAAAAAATAAAGTTCTTCTCTCAATTAGTTAATAAAATTGCGGTTAAATAAAATTTTTTCTGTTTTTAACATGGTCATAATTAACGCAGAGCGCGCTGAGAACGCAGAGGATAACAGAAGAATTAGATAAACAGCACTATTGAAATATACCAAATGCTAAAAACAAAGATGTTTGAAATTCTATATAACCTTTCGATTAACACGTCCTTTGTTTGACATGCCTGGCCTGGTCGGGCATGTCGTAATTGAATATTTCTGTTCTAACCTGGATTCCCGCTAAAGCTAGTTCTTGCATTGGGGGGCACGCGGGAATGATACCTATTAGGGCAATAAATAAAATATGCAAAAACCTGACAATTTACAGAACGGTATAAATAGCATAAATTAAAAGTATTGATCAGCGCAACTCTGCGTTAGAAAGTCATTTATCATGTCTCAGGTTTTCAAAAAGCGCCCTATATTCACCATACCCCTCTTTTCCCAGATCCTCTTTTGGAATGAAGCGGAGAGATGCTGAGTTCATGCAATAGCGGAGACCTGTAGGCTCAGGGCCATCATCAAACAGATGCCCGAGATGAGAGTCCGCGTGCTTGCTTCTAACTTCTATCCTCTTCATTAAAAACTTTCGATCTTCCACTTCTATAAAGTTTTCAGGTTCAAGTGGTTTTGTAAAACTTGGCCATCCGGTTCCGGAAGCAAACTTATCGTGTGAACTGAAGAGCGGTTCACCGGAAACGATATCAATGTAAATCCCCTCCTTTTTATTGTCCCAATATTTATTATCGAATGGCCTTTCCGTACCGCTTTCCTGAGTTACTTTATATTGTAAAGGATTCAATTTTTTCAACAGCTCCTCTTTAGTGGATTTGTCAAAGTTTTTATAATTGCTACTATGTCCTGCACTCATCTCTCTACTCCATATCCTTTCCAGAAATTTATCACGACCGGTGCCTCTTCTATACGCCTTATACCTTACCGGGTTTTTTTTGTAATAATCCTGATGATATTCTTCCGCTTTATAAAATGAAGTTGCTTCAATAATCTCTGTAACAATTTGCTCGTCGTATCTTCCTGACTTGTCCAATTGCTCTTTTGATTCCTCTGCCAGACGCTTTTGATCCTCATTATGATAAAAAACAGCTGTCCTGTATTGCAGACCCCGATCAACAAACTGGCCGTCCGGATCGGTTGGGTCTATCTGCTCCCAGAAGAGATCGAGTAATTTTGAATAACTTATTTTAGATGGATCGTACGTTATCCGGATCGCTTCAAAATGAAAGGTTGCTCCAGCGCAAACCTCTTCGTACGTTGGATCTTCCTTTTGCCCACCTGTGTATCCTGATAAAACCTCTGAAACACCTTCCAATTCGTCAAAGGGGTGTTCCATACACCAGAAGCAGCCTCCTGCAAAAGTCGCTTTCTCATATTTAGTATCAGCCAACAGACTAAATGGCATAAAAACAAGTAAAACAAGGAAAGAAAGGAAATGTATATTATATTTTCCTGACATATTCACCTCCACACATAAGTGTCTATTATTTAACCTACCTTTCCATTATCCTATTAAAAACGTATTAAAAAAAGAGTTTTTTCAAATAAATATTTCTAAAAATAAAACCCTTAAAATAACAGTTGTAAAGAACGCTAAGAGAACAAAATTAGAGCTGTTTTTTTGGAGTGCAGTAACCGCCTGTCCGCCAGCCTATTAGGCGGGTGTTACTGCTTTATTACGCATCATCACGCCCGCCCGGCCAGGCCGGGCGGACGGGGATGATGCACTCCATATTAAGAGGAGGTAGCTTCATGGATGTACTTAATCCATAAGTTTTAAATTAGAATCTGTCCTGAATTTCCTCTTGATTTTCATAATATTACTTATTAACATTTTGAACATGGAATATCAAATAGGTATTATTCCATGTTTAAACATATAATACAGAAATATTGTCAAAAATTATTCGGAATTTATTATCACAGTGTTTGATATATAAAAATTGTTTTCAACGCTTTACAATTGCGTTGTGGCTCTATTGTATCAAACAAAATAGTAGGTAAATTTTATGGACTTAAAACTCGCAGTATTAATAGATGGTGATAATATACCTTCTGCTTATGTGAAAGAGATGATGGCGGAAATTGCTAAGTATGGCAATCCTACAATTAAGAGGATTTATGGAGACTGGACAAGGCCAAATCTATCAAGGTGGAAGAATCTTCTTCTGGAAAATGCTATTACTCCAATTCAACAATATGGATATACAAAAGGGAAAAACGCGACAGATTCAGCAATGATTATTGATGCAATGGATATTCTATATTCAGAAAAAGTTAATGGTTTTTGCCTGGTATCCAGCGACAGTGATTTTACACGTCTGGCAACAAGGCTTCGTGAGGCCGGAATGAAAGTATTTGGAATTGGGGAGAAGAAAACACCGGAACCATTTATCGTTGCTTGTGATAAATTCATATATATTGAAATTCTTAAAAACCAATCTGATGAAAGTGAATCTGAACTCCCTAAGAGCAAGGCCTCACAAAAAAGCGATGTCGATAAAATAACGCCAAAGGAGATTAAACTGATTTCGTCTACCATCTCCGATTTGGCAGATGATGATGGTTGGGCATTTCTTGGAGAAGTTGGGAATCTTCTTCAGAAAAAACAACCCAATTTTGATTCTAGAAATTATGGCTTCCAAAAGCTGACTCCGTTGATTAAATCAACTAAAAAATTTGAAATTGAACAACGTGAAAATCCAAAGGGACGATTTAAGTTAATTTATGTAAAAAACAGATAGAAGATATACAATACCAGACCCCAGATTCTACTTATGGAAATCTTCAATTCACATGACAAATTTTTCAAAGAAACATTTTCAATACGAAAAAATGTGGTAGATTTTCTTAAAGACGCCTTCCCTGAAGAGATAGTTAAAAAAAATGATTTATCCACTTTTTTCAATAGTTTTCATATTACCTATGAGGAATTGAAACTAAACAGAACCGCTTAAGCCGCTCAAACTGTTCAAACTGTTCAAACTGCTTAAACTGCTTAAACTGTTCAAACCGCTCAAACTGTTCAACCCGCTTAAAAACCGTCTGAATAGCGATTTTCATGGAAACAAGACACCCTCTGGATTCATACCGTTCGGTACCGTTTTCATATTGCCTATGAGGAATTGAGACTAAACAGAACCGCTTAAGCCGCTCAAACTGTTCAAACTGCTTAAACTGTTCAACCCGCTTAAAAACCGTCTGAATAGCGATTTTCATGGAAACAAGACACCCTCTGGATCCATACCGTTCGGTACCGTTTTCATACTACCTATGAGGAATTGAAACAGTAATAACGCTTGACATTATTAACGTGATGCAATACTATCCAACAAATGATTAAAGGCTTTGTTTGCAAAGAAACAAAGAAGATATTAGCGCCAATTCATCCGGGTGAAATTCTAATGGAAGAATTTCTCAAACCTATGAGCATTAGTCAGTACAGGCTGGCTAAAGATATTACGGTACCCGCACGTAGAATAAATGAAATTGTCCATAGAAAACGTTCTATTACTCCGGATACAGCTTTAAGACTGTCAAGGTTTTTTGGCCTTTCAGAAAGGTTTTGGATAAATCTTCAGGCGAGATATGATCTTGAAATGGAAAAGGATAGATTAGAGAAACGACTTGATGAAGAAGTGCATGTTTACACTTCTGCTATATAAGCAATTTTGCCGCAAAACCTGCACATAAATGGCATGATGCCAATCACCAATAACTATGCAGTTTAATATTTATTCAGGCTACCGCTTCAAGTCTCTATTGCAAGCATACGGATGGATGGGCCTATACTTCTTGAAATAACAAGAGATAGGCAATTAATTGCAGAAAACATAAATATGGGCGTTGGCTCAGGTTTTTAGAAAATGGAAAATAGTGAAGATTTTATAGTGATTACGGTTAACGGGCCTGACGCTCCGGGTATTGTTTCGTCGATTACATCAATATTGTCAGAAAATGCCGTAAAAATAATTGATATTGAACAGATTGTTATTCGCAAATTGATATTATTGTCTATGATGCTGGACTTAAGAGAAAGCAAGGGCGGGCAAATATCGTTATTAAAGGATTTACTGCTTGAGGCAAAAAGACTTAATGTAGAGCTTGACTTCAAGATAGCTTCATACGAAGAACATTTACAACATGATAATAATTTTATGTATGCAGTTACCTGTCTGGGAGAGAAAATAACTGCTCAAGTAGTTGCTCAAATTTCTCATGCTATATATTCGGAAAACGTTAATATTGAAAGAATTACACAACTCAGTCAGGGAGAGTTATGCTGTATTGAGATGATTGTACAAACGGACAAAACCAAAAATGTTCAAGACATGACAAGGAAGTTGCTCTCCATAAGCTCTGATTTTGGTGTTGATATAGCTGTTCAAAAGGAGAATATCTTCAGAAGATCAAAAAGGCTTGTTGTGATGGATATGGACAGTACGCTTATACAGGTTGAAGTTATAGATGAACTGGCAAAATCTGCTGGAAACGGCGAAGAAGTAAGTGGTATAACAAGTAAGGCTATGAACGGAGAGTTAAGCTTTAATGAGTCGTTAAATAAGCGAGTGGAATTGCTCAGGGGTCTGGACGAAAGTATCCTTGACGAAATTTATCATAATATTCCATTCACACCCGGTGCAAAAAAATTGGTAAAGATATTAAAAAAGCTGGGTTATAAAACGGCTGTGATAAGCGGTGGGTTTACCTTTTTTACCGATCGATTAAAAAAGGAGCTAGGCTTGGATTATGCATTTGCCAATAAACTTGAAATCAAAGATGGAAAGTTAACCGGTAAGGTGCTTGGAAAAATAATCAACGGTGAATTTAAGGCAGAAATTCTTGAAGATATAGCTAATAAGGAAGATATTAGCCTGGATCAAGTCGTGGCCATAGGAGATGGAGCAAATGATTTGCTAATGCTTGACAAAGCAGGTTTAGGAATAGCGTTCAATGCCCACAAGACTGTGAGAGAAAAAGCCGATTATAACATATCACAAAAGAATCTGGATTCTATAATCTATCTTCTGGGCATTAGCGAAAAAGAGAAAAATACAATATGATTGATAATCGTATCTTAAGGTAATTCGTGGAAAACAGTTTTAAGAGAGAAAAAGCAAAGTTCTTTGTTGAACTTATTAAACCGTCCCACTACGATGACGACGGTTATGTTATCCAGTGGTGGAAGTCCTTCAGCGTTTCCAACTCCCTCTCCTGCCTCTACAGTCTTATACTTGACAGTGCAGAGCGGAAAATCATGGGCGAAGACGTTGAGCTCATCGCCAATCTCCATGACGAGTACAGTACCGTAATTCCTATACCGGCGATAATCCGGAGAATTAGGCAGCACGGAAATCGGGGAATAATCTTCCTTGTAGGGGTTCAGACCAATCAGTTTCCCAGGTCTGTAGATATCGCCCGTATATTTCGGGAAGCAGGTATACCTGTTGCCATCGGAGGCTTTCATGTGAGTGCGGCCATCTCTGTGCTTGCGGAAATTCCACCAGAGGCCAGGCAAGCCCTGGGCATGGGTGTTACTCTTTTCTCAGGAGAAGCGGAGGGCCATCTTGACCAGCTTCTTTCTGACGCTTTCCAGCAGAAACTTAAGTCTGTTTACAATGTGTCCGGTGATCTTCCGGATCTTCGTGGCCAACCGACACCGCTCTTGCCCCAGGCAATGATTAAAAAAAGCCTTAGCTCAAACATTCATATAGACATCGGTAGAGGATGTCCTTTTGATTGTAGTTTTTGCACCATAATCAACATTCAAGGACAGAAGTCTCGATTTCGTACTGCAGATGATGTTGAGAGAACTATTCTCTCCTTTCCTCGCAGTGGCGGCAAAACTCCACACTTTTTTTTTACAGATGATAACTTTGCCAGGAATAGAAACTGGGAGGCCATCTTTGATCGTCTGATAGAGTTAAGGGAGATGAGAAAATACAAGGTGAAGTTCGGCATGCAAATCGATGCCAATGCGCACAAGATTCCCAGGTTTATTGACAAGGCGACCCTGGCTGGTTGCAATACAGTTTTTATTGGGATGGAGAGTATTAACAAGGAGAACCTCAAGGCAGCTAACAAGCCACAGAACAATGTTGCGGAATACCGTAAGATGTTGATGGCATGGCGGAGCAATCGGGTCGTAACAATGGCTGGTTATATCCTCGGTTTCCCGGCAGATACGCCCGACTCCATTGAAAATGATATTAAGACGATTCAACGAGAACTACCCATCGACATTCTCATGTTTTTTATGCTCACCCCGTTGCCCGGATCTATGGATCACAAGGGGAGTCTCCAGAGAGGGGAGTGGATGGATTCGGATTTGAATAAATACGACTCGGAACACGCGACAATAAAACATCCCAAAATGACCAAGGAAGAGTGGGAGGGTGCGTTCAGGAGGGCGTGGGATATTTACTACTCTCCGAAGCATGTTGAAAAAGTACTCCGCCAGGCTAACCGTGACGGGATCAGTCCCTCGAGATTGATCTGGAGAATATTGATTGGCCAGTTCGGCATCAAGTACGAGAATGCCCACCCTTTTCAATGTGGTGTTTTCAGGAAGAAAGTACGCTGCCAGAGACGGTGGGGTATGCCTCTAGAGAATCCGCTCCTTTTTTACTCCCGCCGGATATGGGAGATTTCTAAAACTACATTGCTCCTTTTGATATACACCTGGAGGTTGGAAAGGCTGAAAAAAAGTATCAAAAAGGAGGGCCTATAACTTTCAGGGGATATTCACTTTCATTAAGAATAACAAGAGACAATGTGCCCAGGTCTACATTCTTTGTTCGTATTAACCAGTCTTTATTATGTGGCTTATTCTCACGGATAGATTTCCATCTTTTTCCCGATAGCGTAGAGCTTGCCATCCGTTGAGGCGATATAAATAGTTCCGTCTTTATCTATCGCGGCGGATGATTCAATGGCACTGCCTGTTTCAACATACCACTTCATGGTACCGTCGGGGTTTACCGCATAGAATTTCTTATCACGAGAACCTACATAAACGACCCCGTTGGCATCAATTGCCGGTGAAGACATTACAGAATATTTAGTTTGAAATGTCCATTTAAGAGTGCCGTCAGGATTTATCGCGTAGAGTTTGCCGTCTCCGGATCCAATATAAACCGTACCGTCCAGTGCCAGGGCGGTGGATGAATCAATATCATACTCCGTTTTATATTTCCATTTCAGTTTGCCGTCAGATTCAAGCGCGTAGACGTATGCGTCTTCAGAACCGAAATATAATGATCCATCATCTCCAATTGTAGGTGATGACTCCAGCAGATAGCGGGTGCCGAATGACCATACGGCCTTGCCATCAGGCTTGAGGGCAAATATATAGTAATCTTCTGCGCCACAATAAACCATATCATCATCACCTATCGCAGGAGAAGACCATATATGATCCGCCGTCTTGTATCCCCACTTGTGCTTGCCTTCCGTATCCACGGCATGTACCCTGTTATCCCATCCGCCAAAATAGAGTGAGCCGTCGTCGCCTATTGCGGGAGACGATATAATGCCTCCCTTTGTTTCGTGTTTCCATTTTAGTTTGCCGTCAGGATAGAGCGCATAGAGGTATTTATCCCATGAACCAAAATATATAACGCCATCTATATCGATTGCCGGAGTAGAGTCCACTTCCGCTCCTGTTTTAAACTTCCATTTCAGCGTGCCATCCGGATTGATGGCATAGAGATGTGTGTCCTGTGACCCAAAGTAAATAGTGCCATCAATGCCAATTACAGGAGAAGATGATATTGGCGCTTCGGCCTGAAACGTCCATTTTATGTTGTTCGTGTCGGGCCCTGCGTAAGGACTGCGTCCCGTATGGTGCAGGTCATGGCGAAACATCGGCCAGGGTGTGCGAGCGACCCTCTCACCGAAATATTGTGGAGAGATACTCTCTTCCTGTTCATCTGACCATACCGCTTGTGTTAAGGTAGACAGGATAATACCAATAATGAGAAATGCTGAAGATAACGTATTTCTATATTTAAAAACAGTTTTGTTGTCCATTGTCACGGGAAAAATCCTTTCGATCAATATTTAAAAGAGGTATGGGTGTTTGCAGATTACCGTAGTTTATAAAACACCCTTTGTCGAGGGGACTTCATTTGTCCGTTCATCGATTCTCGTTGCTCTGTCAAGAGCCTTTGCTATACCTTTGAAAATAGCTTCCGCGATGTGATGTGCGTTTTCGCCGTATGGGACGTCCACATGAAGGTTAAGAGAGGCGTTTACCGTAAATGCTTCTAGAAACTCCTTGATCAATTCGGAGTCAAAATCACCAATCTTCTTTGAGTCCAACTTTGCATTGAAGACAAGGGCCGAACGTCCGCTGATATCAATCGCTATGTTTGCAAGGGATTCCTGCATTGGTACACTGACGTTGGAAAAACGGACTATACCCGCCTTATCACCTAATGCTTCTTTCACCGCCAGTCCCATGCAGATACCAACATCCTCAACCGTATGATGAAAGTCTACATTTGTATCACCGGTAGCCTTAATTTCCAGATCAAACAAGGCGTGTTTTGCAAGCAGATCCAGCATGTGGTCGAAGAAACCTATACCTGTAGATATAGAGCGCTTACCCTGACCGTCCAGATTAAGCGATAGACTGATATTTGTTTCATTCGTCTTTCTGTCTATATTGGAAGTCCTGTTTTTCATAGTTAGCTATTTTGATTCAGCAAAACTAGCTGTATATCTGCCAGCTCTTTCAGTAAAGTATCTATTTCCTTGTCTGTCCCTATTGTAATCCTCAAGCAGTCGTCAAGCCTTGGTTGACCTATATATCTGACAAGTATCTTTCTCTCCTTCAGTTTCCGATAGATCTCTCCGGTTTCATAGGAATCTTTGCATTTGATCATAACAAAGTTTGTCTGAGATGGGTATACAAAAAAACCAAGTTCTGTCAGTGAACTGGTCAGGCGTTCTCTTGTTTTTGTTATTCGGGAGACGTTTTGTCTGAATGTTTCCTGATCGTCCAGTGCAGCAACTGCAGATGCCGCACTAAGCCTGTCAACGTTATATGAGTCTTTTACCTTCATCATGCCGTTAATCAGTTCTTTCTGTGCTACGGCAAAACCCAGACGCATTCCGGCTAGTGAATATGATTTGGAAAGCGTACGCAGGACAATGAGGTTTGGGTGTTTATCAACCAGTCTCAAACAATTATCATCGGCAAAATCCGCATATGCCTCATCAACCACAATGATACCGTCTATTTTCCCTGCAATTTCTGAAATCTTTTCAACCGGTATCATTGTTCCGGACGGTGAGTTGGGATTACATATAAAGGTAACCGCTGCACCTTTTACCAGAATTTCATCCGGAAGAGAATAATCTTCACAGAAATCGATAATGCACTCTTTTGCATTCTGGATTTCTGCCAGTGTTTTATATAAAAGATACGTTGGATACGGATAAACAACCTTGTCATCTTTGCTGACAAAGCTCCGGATAATTATGGTCAAGAGATCGTCAGACCCGTTGCCAACCATGACCCTTTCCGGTTTTGTCCCAAAAACCTCTGCTACTTTTTTCCTGGTGCTCGTAGAGACAGGATCCGGATACAGTCGCAATCTTTCATCTATTTCACCCTTCAGGGCAGCAATGACTTTAGGAGAAGGTGCATATGGGTTTTCATTAGTATTGAGTTTTATGTACAGACCATCCTGAGGCTGCTCACCGGGAATGTACCCAGTCATTTTATCAACATTTTTTCTGAAATAACTTGATTGTTTTTTAATTTCCATTTTCTTTTTATTTAGTATCCAGGGAATTCAAAGTCGGCGGGTAACCTGCCCGAATAGGTACAGGCGGGGAAACCCGCCCTACAAAAACATTAAATTATTATGCGCAGGTCGGGTTTCCCCGCCTGAATAGTGAAGTTGGGCAGTTTACCCGACATTTCTTGTCTTGTACAACTTACTTATCCACTCTTATCCGTACAGAGTCAGCGTGGGCTTGTAGACCTTCTGACTCTGCAATTGTTATTATGTCATCTGCTGCTGATCTCAGGACTTCCTCAGAATATGAAATTATACTTGTTCTTTTAAGGAAATCATTTACTGACAGGCCGGAGAAAAACCTCGCTGTTCCGCCTGTTGGTAAAACATGCGATGGTCCTGCGAAGTAGTCTCCAACGGCTACCGGTGTATACGGCCCGGCGAATATGGCGCCTGCATGTTTCAGCCGAGACAACACATCGTCTTCATTTTTCACAATTACCAGTAAGTGCTCCGGGGCGAGGGTATTTGAGATATCTACGGCCTCATCCATATCTTTTGCAATAACGATAAAGCCAAATTTGTCCAGTGATTCCCTGATCAGATCACTGCGAGATGAAGACTCAATTTGTCTGGAGATTTCCTGTAATACTCCGTTTGCAACTTCCTCAGAGTCGGTAACAAGTATTGAAATACCTGGGGCATGCTCTGCCTGTGACAGCAGATCAGAGGCAACAAATGCGTGATTAGCAGATTCATCAGCTATTATGAGCACTTCACTTGGCCCAGCCAACATGTCTATGCCAACATGCCCATATGCTTCCCTCTTGGCAAGTGTTACAAATTGATTACCAGGCCCGACAATTTTGTCAACCTTAGGGACAGTTTTAGTACCAAAGGTGAGCGCGGCAATTGCATGAACGCCTCCAATCATGTAGACTTCATCCACATCTGCTTCTCTGCATGCGACCAGCCGTTCAGGAGAGATGGCCCCGTTTCTGCCGGGTGGTGTTACAACCACAGTTTTTTTTACTCCGGCAACCTTTGCAGGTACCGCATTCATTAACACTGAAGACGGATATGATGCTGAGCCGCCAGGGACATAAATTCCAACATTTTCGATAGCACTATATTTTACTTCTATTCTGGCCCCGTTTGAGTGAAAAGTCCCAGGCCCGTGTATGCGTATGTGTTCCTGGAATTTTCGGATATTTTCTTTTGCATTTTTTATAGCGCTTACTAATTCCGGAGTCACTTTCCTGTAAGCATCTTCAATTTCGGAAGTTTTAATTTTAATATTTTTCGCAGAGAGGCTTACGCCTTCAAACTTTTCTGAATAATATTCCAGGGCTTCATCACCTTTTTCTTTTACATCTTGAATAACACGTTTGACGCTTTCAGCCGGTGATAACGGTTCACCAAAGACCTCTTTCGTTTTTGCTTCCATCCCTTTGGTAGCCGTGTCAGCAAATATACTCATTCCCTGCTTGAGAGCTTCAATTTCCTGTGTGATATTCCCTTCTTGTGATCTTAATATTTTCATATATTTTCTGCTCTCTGATATTTAATATAAGAACCTTTTCTTCTTAAGCATATCTAATTGTTCTCTTTGGCTACTTTCGCAGTAAGATTTTTCTCTCCGCATTGTTGACAAACACCAGCTGGTACATTTTGAAAGATGAATAACTTTCCTTTATAACGATAATCCAATTCAACCCTGTCTTCCTTCACCTCTCCACCACAGAAGGAACAATCTCCATATTCTTCTCTTCTAACTCTCTCTTGGATTCCACCAATTTCCATTTGATACTATATATTTCCTTTTGTACCAGCTAGACTATAAAGACACATTGTGTCCCGTCCCTATCCATTTACCTCAACTGCACGTACCATGTCGCCGACTGATATCGGGCCCAACTGTGGAATACCGCTGATCTGAGAGGTATTAACATTCAGCTTTTCACTACTGAGTTTATTGCTTCCGGGGCTTCCTGTCATTGACTCAGCCATCATAGCGCCACTTAGGGTCTGTGCGCTATGAGATCCATGCTCTTCGCATGGCTGTCCCTTCTCTCCGGCAACACAGGTTGAGAATTTGTTCTGTACATGAACCGCAAAGACATGTTCCTTGATATGTTCCAGTTTTCCCAAAACTTCGCTACTGTCCGGATCCTTTACTTCTTCATCACTCTGTACAAAGACGGCAAAGACCATACCATCCACTACACCATGATTTCTGCCGATATTAACTACGATACTGTATTCATCGAGTATTTTGGCTACTTTACCTTCTATTTTATCCATATTTATGCCTCTTAATGATACTGTTTTAATTATCTATATTCTATTAAATCAAAAATAATATTTTATGCTATAACCTTTTGCTTACTATTTATTTCAGGTGTTTTAGGTATTTAGACTTAATTAAGATTATATTGTAACGGATCAGGTAATTATATTTTAGACCCCTTTTTTGTCAAGGAGAATTGAATCAACAACCACTCATTATTTTGTTCTTAAGGGTCTGATTCTGCCTCGATAAAGTTTTCTATTCTTAAAAAGTTTGCACAAATCCGTGGTATAAAATGGCTTCTTGACCACTTTATGTCCATGCGTTATAATTCTTGAGTGTTCTAGATCTTATTACGATTTCCACGTTTTTTTTAGAAAATGCCAATAATTGCAGGTATTGATGAGGCCGGTTATGGCCCCACATTAGGCCCGTTTGTCCTATCAAAGGTCGTGATGGAAATACCGGGTGAATATCATCACGATGCAGATATCTGGCATATTCTGGAAGATGCGGTTTCCGGACAAATTAAAAAACGTGGAAATCGTATAGTCGTTGGTGATAGTAAAAAGTTGTATCAGCAGAAAACCGGCTTAAAAATGCTGGAAGAGGCGGTTTTGTCTTTTGTATGGCACACAAATGGCCCGGTAACAAAATTCAGTGATTTACTGAAACTGTTATCAGGTTGCGATGAAGAAGTCCTGGAAAAATATCCATGGTATCAGGGAAAAGACCTTAACCTGCCTGTTGCTTCAAATGTGTCCGCGATCATGAATTACGCGGATATCCTTAATGATACGGCAAACCTGCGGGGTGTAAGCATACTTGACATAAAGAGCCAGTTTCTTTGTGTGTCGGAGATAAACAGACAACTAGAGTTTCTTGGTAACAAGTCTTTGCTTCTCTTCAAGAGCTGTGCAACGCATCTTAAAGAAATTTTCGAATATTATGGGAATCACAAACCGAAAGTTTTGATAGATAAACACGGCGGAAGAAACTATTACGAAAAATTACTATCGCAAAATTTTGAAGGATGTAATGTGGATTCAATTACAGAAGGAAACCCTTTATCAACTTACAGTATTAGTGATGAAAGTAAAAAAATGGATGTCTCTTTTATCGTAGGCGCGGACTCGAAGTATTTCCCAACAGCTCTTGCCTCGATGTTCAGTAAATACATCCGTGAGCTATTTATAAAACTGTTCAATTCGTACTGGCAGGAAAAAGTAGAGGACATAAAGCCAACTGCCGGTTATCCGGAAGATGCCCGGAGGTTTCTGTCTCAGATTCATGATGTAAAGAAAGAGCTGAATATCAGTGATGATATTTTGATCAGGGTTAAATAGCCGTTTAAACAGTTCAAACGGCTTAAACGGCTCAAACGGCTCAAACGGCTTAAACGGCTTAAACGGCTTAAACGGCTTAAACGGCTCAAACGGCTTAAACGGCTTAAACGGTTCAAACGGTTCAAACGGCTTAAACGGCTTAAACGGTTCAAACGGTTCAAACGGTTCAAACGGCTCAAACGGCTCAAACGGTTCAAACGGTTCAAACGGCTCAAACGGCTTAAACGGCTTAAACGGCTCAAACAGTTTAAACTGCTCAAACAGTTATTTAGGCACTTTTAACTTTTTAAAATACGAAAAAAAACTTTATGAAAAAATAGAGTTCACAAGGTAATAATATAAGGAGCATAATAGATATGGGAGTTAATGTTGCAGTAGTAGGCGTTACAGGAGCTGTAGGAACGGAAATGCTCAGGGTGCTCGAAAGAAGAGACTTTCCTGTTGATGAGTTGAGACCGCTTGCTTCAAGCCGTTCGGCAGGAAAGAGCGTAGTCTTTCGTGGGAAAGAGTTAGAGGTACAGGAATTAACGGCAGATTCGTTTGACGGGATGAACATTGGACTCTTCAGCGCGGGGGGTGGTATCAGCAGGGAATTTGTACCTTATGCGATAGAGAAGAATTGTGTTGTAGTGGATAACACCAGTGCTTTCAGAATGGACGAAGATGTGCCATTAGTGGTGCCAGAGGTAAATGCAAACAGGATCTCTGAGCATAATGGCATAATTGCAAACCCGAACTGTTCAACGATACAACTTGTTTTGATTTTAAAACCGATACATGATGCGGTAAAAATCAAGAGGGTGGTAGTTTCAACCTATCAGGCAGTATCCGGAGCAGGATATAGTGCTCTGGTAGAATTAAAGAAGGAGACCGAGCATATACTTTTTGAGAAGAGTGGAGATTTTAATCGCAGCATATTTCCTCATCAGATGGCATTTAACGTACTGCCTCAGTTACCTCAGAGTGATGCATTCTTGCCAAACGGTTATACAGATGAAGAGATGAAGATGATTAACGAAACAAAGAAAATCCTGGAGGACAGCTCCTTCCGTATAACAACAACAACCGTAAGGGTACCTGTATTCAGAGGCCACAGTGAGTCGGTCAATATAGAAACAGAAGTGGCGTTGAGCGCCGATCAGGCCAGGGATTTATTAAGTAAGGCGGAAGGTGTCGTAGTCCTTGACGATCCGTCAAAGCAATTATATCCACTGGCGACTGATGCCGCTGGTAAAGATGAAACCTTTGTCGGAAGGATACGGGAAGACCATTCTGTCGAAAACGGATTGAATATGTGGGTGGTAAGCGATAATCTGCTGAAAGGCGCGGCCCTGAATGCAGTCCAGATTGCTGAAAAGTTGATATAATCTCTATGTAAAAACAATTATGAAACATATATTGATAGCCATACTTCTGGCAATACCTATATGCGGGTGTTCGTACGCACAAAAAAACGAGGAAGTATTATATCAAACGTCAACGATAAACGCCTTGCTGGATGAAGTCTATGATGGAAATGTAACATTTAAAGAGTTAAAGAAGCATGGTGACCTGGGACTGGGAACATTTAACAATCTTGATGGTGAGATGATAGGACTAGATGGTGAGTTCTACCAGATAAAGGCTGACGGAATAGCTTATCCTGTTGACGATTTAATGAAAACCCCGTTTGCCGTAGTCACTTTCTTTGAGCCGAATAAAACAATTGTTTTTAAAAAGGCCGTAAACTATAAACAATTAGAGCAATATCTGGATAATGTACTACCGACAAGAAACATCTTCTACGCGTTCAAAATTGAAGGGACGTTTAAGTATATCAAAACAAGAAGTGTTCCCGGGCAGGATAAACCGTATCCGCCGCTTGTTGAAATAGTAAAGGATCAGCCAATATTTGAGTTTCATGATGTAAAAGGTATGTTAGTAGGATCCTGGTTTCCAGGTTATATGAAAGGAATCAATGTTCCCGGTTATCATTTTCACTTCATTACTGAAGATAAAAAGGCGGGAGGACATTTGCTTGAATGCCAGACGGAAAATGTGGAGATTGGAATCGATTATACTTCTAATTCGTACCTGGCATTGCCGGAAGATGAGGAATTCTATAAAGCAGAGTTGTCTAAAGAAAACAGGGCGGTATTAGAAAAGGTGGAAAAATAAAATAAGGAGAATGCCGGCTAGAATTATTTTACAATTTCTATCCGCGCAATTCTCCTTATCATATCTTATGCTTTGTCGTAGTGCCCTCTCAATTAACAGGTACTTTACAAGCAATTAATCTTCAATAATTATGCATTCAACAGGACACTCTTCTGCTGCCTGTCTACAGGTTTCTTCTAATTCACCAGAAACGGAATCTCCCTTTACGACAGCAACGTCATCTTCCATGTCAAAAATTTCCGGACATGTTTGTGTGCAGAGTTCACAACCGGTACACTCATCAGCGTCTATAATCGCCTTCATTACTTCCTCCTTTATTTAAAAAAATAATTATGCCTGTTTCTTTTTTCCTAACTAAAACCAAACACAGTTCCTTACACAAATACAGATTTTAATATAGATAATACTCATTAATTGTCAAGCTTTTTTATATAGTAAAGTTTTATAAAATCCGTAAGTGTTTTTTTGTAATAAAATATTAGTTAAGTAGTTGTGTTCTAGTTACATATGAGAATGCCAGAAAAATGCTTAGACAATTTCTCCTTGACAATAATTCTACTATTATTATTATTCAGACTCGATTTAACGTTGTTTACTGTACTTTGAAAATTTCAAATTTTGTTTACGGGTGCTCGCTATCTACAACTTGCAGGTAGCGACATAATAGGGAAGTCCCTAAAAGGGCACGGACCCGCCGCTGTAATCGGCTACTAAGACTGCAAAACGCCACTGGAAATATAATCCATTTAAACGGTTTAAACTGTTTAAACGGCTCTCCGGGAAGGCGCAGTTATTAGGATGACCCGATAGTCAGAAGACCTACCCGTAAATACTTCACATTAACTCTTCGAAGGTAAAGAAGGTGGAGGCAGATACGTTTTTTATCTATTAAGCAATATGAAAAAGCCCGGATCTTCCCATCGAAGATCCGGGCTTTTTTATTGGAGTAATGAATTTATACCACTAAAAACACAACAAGAAAAATTAGTTTCATGTTTTTAGTGGGTAATAGAGGCAATAATTTGAGTTAACATTTTTAAAAAATTTTACTGTGTGTGAGATATAAGGGAATCCCCGCCGAGTTAAAACTCGGTTAACGGGAGCTGCCCCGCAACTGTAATCGGTGACGAAATCTGCAAGGGTTCTGAAGAAAAAGAGCTTAGTATATTATCGTGTTCGGGTTTAGGTTAGATTTGGTTGATCTGAATGAGCTGAACCGCAGGCGTAGCCTAAGCTACGTTGAGGATTCAGCGATTGAAGATCGGACGAAGATGGCCTGGAAATGAGATGCGAGAATGCTAAGTAGTTTTTTTCTGGATCCGATAATACCACTGGGAAATAAAAAAGCTGTTTAAACTGCTTAAACTGTTTAAACGGTTTTCCGGGAAGGTGCAGGAATCAGGATGATCCGAAAGCCAGGAGACCTGCCTTACACGTTTTTTCAGCACGTTTTTCCGAGGGGAAAAGGAGGTTCGCATGAAGTACTGTTTATTCGTTCTATTGTTTGTATCACTATCGTTTTTGCCCGCCATCAGTTTTTCTGAAAGCAATATTGACCTGAAAGAAGAATCAAATAATTCAGGAGAGCAAGATGATACTCTAGCGGCAGTGATTGAAGATGACACCGAAGTAATCATGGTAACCGCAACGAGGACAGAGACACCGGTCAGTCAGTTGCCGGATTCTGTTTCAATTATATCAAGAGAGCAGATTGATCAGCAAAAGGCGACAACTATTTTCGAGGCCCTTCGCAGTGTACCCGGATTGAATATACGCAAGTCCGGCGGTATTGGCAGACAGACAAATGTAACAATCAGGGGATCCAGCACAAACCAGGTTCTGGTTATGATTGATGGTGTGCAGGTCAACAGTCCAACTCTCGGATCGTTTGATTTTGCGAGCCTTACAACTGACAATGTAGAGAGGATAGAGGTACTAAGGGGACCTCAAAGCACACTGTATGGTTCTGATGCCATGGGAGGACTGATAAATATCATTACGAAGAGGGGCAAAGGCAAACCGAAGTTCAGCATTCGTTCGGAGTTTGGAACCCCGGAAAGGACATTCACTGAATCAATCAACTCAAGCGGAAGTATAGAAAAATTTAACTATTCAGTTGATGTGACAAGGATTGACAGTGACGGACGCGGGGCTGATGATGATTATGACAAGAATAATATATCTTCACGGTTTGGCTATGAAATTAACGATACAATGAATTTTGAGACTTCCATGAGGTACAACGATTCGAAGGTAGGTATTGATGACGGACAGTTCAGACAGGATCCTAACAGAACTGCACAAAATGAGGATTTTAATATGAATGCAGTTTTTAGTCAGTCATTAACAGATTGGTGGAGCCAAAGCTTAAAATTCTCGTTTGCTGATTCTGACTTTATAGATATTGATAAACCCAATCCGGGTACATCGGAAACCGCATCTCCATTTAACAGATTCCGTCTTGATACGCAAATTTACACGGGCAACTGGCAGCATACCCTGAAATACAGGGATATTGATACTTTTGTAGTCGGTTTTGAATTCGAAAACCAGTCGGCTGACAATAGAACTTTTGATGAAACAATAATCAACAGGGGATGGTACTTCCAGAATCAACTGAAACTATGGGACAGGTTCTTCTTTAATGCAGGCTTGAGAATAGATGATAACAACAGATTCGGTAAGGACGTTAATCCCAAGCTTTCCGTCGCCTACCACCTGAAGGAGACAGATACAAAATTCAAGGCCAATTATGGAAAGGGATTCAGGGGGCCAACTTTAAATGATTTGTTTTGGCCAGATGTTGGTGATCCAACACTACAGCCGGAAGAGAATGAGAATTACGATTTTGGCTTTGAACAATACTTTTTAGAAGATAAGCTTTTTTTTGGCGTAACCTATTTTAATAATCGGACCTCAAATCTTATTCTATGGGCTCCCATTAGCAGTGGAAGTTTCATATGGAGACCACAACAAAACTTTGGTTTTGTCTGGTCAGAGGGAATCGAAGCGGAGGCGGTAATCAAACCTTTCAAGGGGCTAACGGTGAGGGGTACATTTACAAGGATCGGTACCAGGGATGGTTTAAAGAAGGAATTGATCAGACAGCCGAGCAGGCAGGGCTCCGTCAATATCAATTATAGTTTCCTGGATAAATTTAACATAAACATTGATGATACAATTGTCGGAAGCACCAGAGAAGGTACTAACGGTGGTGGAATAACACCTCCGGGTAGGCCTACTATAAGGCTGAACGACGGTTTTTACAAATTAGACGCAGCATTTACTTATGATTATTCAAAACACTGTCAGCTTTATTCTAGAATTGAAAATATAACTAATCAAAAATTCGATGAAATCTTAGGTTTCAGGGCACCGGGAGCAAGGCTTTTCTTTGGGGTGAAGCTTAGTATGTAAGGTAGATAAGGAGTAACGGTACTAACATATGGGACACCATTTACCGTATTCACAAGTCCGGTTTGGGTGAATAAAAGAGCAGAGTAGAAGACCTCTCTTTCGAGAGGAATCCAAATACTGGAATCCTCTCGAAAGAGAGGAGCCTGTTATTGCCGTGATAACTGCCAATGCCTTATATTTTAATTTTCTAAACTGCCAGTTCACGTCTTACGATTCGAACTACATTAACAATTAAATTATGATTCAAAATTCTCGAATTAAGCTGTTCTTCATTTTCTGGATTACCCTGACGGTATGCAGTCAGCATTTGTATGCAGAGCCTGTTAAGGTTGAAAAAACAAAAACATTTGTTGACGATACCGAGTTTTCTCTCCATTTTGACAATCCACCTCAGAGAATTATTTCAGTTTCCCCGAGTATAACGGAAATATTAGGAGTTATTAACGTGGATTCTCTGTTGGTAGGAGCTTCGTTATATTCTTATTATCCTGCTTCTGTCAAAGACCTGCCCAAAGTAGGCAGTTATGTTAAACCTAATATTGAACAGATAATCTCATTGAATCCTGACCTGGTTGTCATGTCCTTTGAGGGAGCGCCGAGGAGAGATGTAAATCATCTACGGAGGCTAAAGGTAAATGTCGCTGTCTTACGCAGTGAAAAATTTTCTGATATTATAAAAAATATTAACTGGCTTGGAGAAGTTTTACAGCATCAGAAAGAAGCAGAAGAGGCGGCATGGGATTTAGAGGGCCGTTATGAACAGATTCGTTCCCTGGTAAAAGAAACACCAAAACCCAATGTTTTTTATTCGATTACTCTAAATCCCATAGTATCAGTTGGGGCAAAAAGTTTCATTAACAGTTTAATTCATGATGCAGGTGGAATTAACATTACCGGGGATATCGATCAGGCATATCCAAGGCTGACCATTGAAAGTGTTATTGCCATGTCACCGGATATTCTGGTATTTTCGAGCGGTATGGGCAACGAGCTTGATATGGAAAATCAGTTGCCTTTCTGGAAGCGTTGGAAGAATATTCCTGCCGTACGTGATCAGAGGTTCGTTGAAGTCAATCATGATATCATCAATCGTCCCGGTCCAAGAGTTGTTCAGGCGTTGGCTTCAATAGCTCAACAACTTCATCCTGAAAAAGCGGAGGCGATTCAAAGGATTATGAAAAATGAAAAACCGTAAAATATTGTTGTTCACCGTTCCGTTTTGCTGGATCTTCATTTTTTTGCTCTGTTGGAAGTTCGGCACGGTGATAATTACCTGGGCACAACTGAAAGACACGGTCTTTGGTTCGTCGGCTTCTGATCAAACGAACATTATATTATTGCAGGTGCGATTGCCCAGATTGCTTCTGGCCGCACTTACCGGCGCGACTCTATCTCTGACCGGAGCCGTATTTCAGGCACTACTGCGAAATCCGCTTGCTGATCCCTATATTCTTGGTATTTCCGGCGGTTCGGCACTGGGTGCGGTTATCGCCATGGGCTTTGGCTTACATTTGATGATTATCGGTTTTCAGATTGTCCCGATTTTTTCCATATGCGGCGCACTTTTAACCATACTGTTTGTATATAACTTTTCCAGAATCGGTAATTATTTACCGACACAGACGATGTTACTGGCCGGTATTTCACTACAGGCAATGCTTTCCGCATTGATTCTGTTTCTGCAAACCCTGCTGGACCCTTTGCAATTGATGCAGGTTTTTACCTGGTTAATGGGAAATATACCAACTCCGGAATACAGAAATTTATTATGGATATTTCTCTATGTTGTTTTGGCAATCGGAGTAATTCTGCCGCAGGCACGGCATCTGAACGCGCTTACTCTGGGCGAGCTGGATGCCCAAATTGTTGGTATTGATGTGGAACGGTTAAAAAAGATCCTTTTTTTTGCCTGCTCACTTTTAACCGGAAGTATAGTCGCTTTAACCGGATTAATCGGTTTTGTAGGAATTATCGTTCCACATTTACTACGATTGACAATCGGGCCTGATCACAGACGTTTATTACCAGCCTGTGTTGTTTTCGGCAGCATTTTTATGGTTGTTGCCGATACCCTGGCACGTGTCCTGCTATCGCCAACCGAAATTCCTGTTGGTGTTATTACAGCACTTATTGGTGGGCCGTTCTTTCTGTTCTTACTATGGAAAAATAAACGTAAGGGAATGCGATGAGCGAAAAATATCAAAACGTGACAGTTGAGAAACTTTGTTATTCATACACAGAAACTCCCTTTGTTCATGATTTGTCTTTTGGCTTTAAGGCAGGAGAACTGTTCAATGTTGTCGGCCCTAACGGAGCCGGTAAAACCACTCTATTATATCTGCTTGGCGGGATAATTAAACCTCAGTCCGGACAGATATTACTGGATGGCGTACCGTTATCTTCTTTTAAACGTCAGGCACTTGCAAAAATCATGACTATCATCCCGGCTGAATCAAATATTGCATTTGACTTCACGGTTTATGATATTGTGTCCATGGGGCGTTATCCTTATCATAGCCCACTCGCGTCTTTAACCAATGACGACCATGAAATTATAAGGGAAGTTATAGCACAAATCGGGTTAACAAAATACGAGGAAAAGGTTTTTAACCAGCTCTCCAGCGGTGAAAGACAGAGGGTCTTAATTGCACGGGCTTTGGCGCAAAAAACACCTATCTTATTGATGGACGAACCGACTGTCCACCTGGACATTCATTACCAATTGGATATTTACCGGCTTGCGCAATCCCTTGCACATGATAAAAATCTATCCATTTTCATGATCTCGCATAATCTGAATTATACATCGATGTATAGTGATCGTATTATGTTAATGCATGGAGGACGTATCGTCAAAATTGGTACTCCTGATGAAATTTTCCAGCCGAAACTGCTCAGTGATGTTTATGGTACTGCCTTGTCTGTTTATCCACATCCTAAAACAGGTAAACCGACTATTTGGCCGGATTGATATGCGGCAGTGTCATCAACTAGTTTTATAAAGTAAAAAAATGAAAATTAATATCACGGTAGAAAAGGAAACACGGTAATGTTAATAGGGGAATATGACGGGATTGAAATACACCGCAAAGAAAAAATTATATATGTTAACTTTCTTTTTCAACACAGAGTGATCTCTACTTGCGGAGTAAACGGAGGGTTGCGTGACGATCTGGAGGGTATAGCCAATCATCAATTATGCGAGCCTTTGGGGCACGATAGAATGGGCTTGAAGGTTATAGCCGAAGACCCTTTTGGTTATTTAAAGTCGGTTTGTGAAAAACAGGGGCTCTCTCCTGAAAAAAGAGCGCTCCTTGGTACTGCCGCAAATATGAACTATGCTGCAGTGGAGACGCAGGAATATAAAGGGCTTCAGGTAGTGGCGATAAGTACGGGAGGTGTTAAAACAAATGCCGGTAGGGCTGGTGATCCTGCAACCATTTATGAAAAGGATGGTAAATTTATCAGCACAAAAGGTGAGGTTGATGAGCCTCACGGCACGATAAACACAATAATTATTATAAATAAAGAACTTTCGCATGGCGCTATGGTCAGCTCTCTTATTACCGCCTCCGAGGCGAAAGCGGCAGCTCTTCAAGAGCTTGCGGTTAATTCTCGCTATTCATGTGGGTTAGCTACCGGAACGGGAACCGATCAGGTTGGCATTGCGTCCAGGCTGACCGGAGAAATTCCCCTGACCGGCGCCGGTAAGCACACTAAGTTAGGCGAACTCATAGGTTTGACGGTAAAAAATTCTATAAAGAAAACCCTGGCATTACAGGATTCACTGACCCCTCTGAGTCAGCGTTCAGCCAAAATACATTTAGAGCGATTCGGAATTGATAAAGAATCAATGATCGAAAAAATATGCAGTTTTCTGGATGAAGAAAAGTCTAAACTACTTCAAAAGAATTATGCGACTATTAACAGTGATTCCGTTACGGTAGCCGCCACTTCCGCGCTTGTTCACTTGCGCGATAAAATAGAGTGGGGCATCTTGCCGGAAAACTGTTTGCCAGAGATCTTTTCGTCCTATGGGGCGCAGCTTAGTGCGTCCATTTCAGGAAAGTTTGAGAGGGTAGGCTATTATCGGGAATCTCTTTCTCGTGAACAGATGGGGATATGCAATCAAACGTTCACAAATTTTATTTGTAAATCATTTGCTCTGGGGTTTAACGAAAAGTGGAAATAGGTAGAACTAATATTTGAGGAGAAACAGATGGTTGAATTATTTCAAAAGGGCGGATACGTTATGTATCCGCTATTGGCCTGTTCAGTGATTGCACTGACCTTTTCCATTGAAAGGCTGTTTTTTTGGGTCAAGGAAAAGAGGGCAAGAAATACCAAGTTGTTGATTGATATCATGAAAGTGGCTGAAACCGGTCAATACGATAATGCGTTAAGATTAGGCAGTAAATCAAAAGATCATGTAATACGTGTAATCTGCAATGGACTTGCCCATATT